>CAYUNA010000192.1:0-7506 GCA_964445895.1 uncultured Saprospiraceae bacterium
GAGGGAGAAAATTGCAAATTTTCGACCTCTAATAAAAAATAGTGCGCGTTGCCTGCGGTAACGCAGGTGGGGTTCTTGAGGGATAAAATTTAAATAAACTTTTGTTTCGCGTTCCTAATTGGATATTTTTCACATCAAAAAACAATTAAATTCACTTTTACATCACTTTTTTTTATAATTTATTTAAAATTCACATATTTGGCATTGTATTTGCAATTTGAATTATACTTTAGGTTAAAATCCTTCTGCTGATAAAAATCAGCAGAAAACTGCTCGATTTTAGAAAAAATTATTTTAAAAAACAAAAAAAGAAAACTATGACAAGCAATAGCCCCCGTGCTATCCAGACTTTTCGACTGTACTATTCTATAAAAGTCTTGCCACCAATTCGGTGCTGATTTTTACTTTCCACACGAACATATCCAATAAAGAATATCCAAAAAATTTGTTTTCATCTCGTCCTAACCGACAAGATTGAAATCAACACACCCACACGTTTCACACACATTTTGAAATTGCAATAGGCTTTGTAGAATTCCACGATTTTTATTTTTTATCAGCTATTGCAACCACATTTATCACATTGAGAACCTGACCCGCTTCGGAGGAAATGCCCTCGGAAGAAAGATATTTTAGTCGGTTTCATATTCAGTGCGGGCTTTGTTAAGGGATAAAAATAGCCCGCACTTTTTTCTCTTTTTGTGAACGTTTTTACCATTCACATCCATTGTGGGCTAAAATCCACTGTCCAGAAAAAATATTAAATCGACCAAAGATAAAAGCATTATGCTTTGTTGATAATCTATTTGTTGGGGCGAGGAAAACTCGTTTTTCCTCCCTCTTTTTATCAACTCAATTTGGTATCAGTAGCACTAACATACATACTTACACGACAATTATTATTAGGAAGGAAACGACTTACTATTGAGATACTTAGCTGCCTGTCGGGAAGGGAATTCTAAGGTGTAAGGACGATATTTATTTAACTACACGTTTTGATAAAGGCTTTTGAAAATATAAAGCGACCCGGCAGGCCTTTTTATGAAACTAGCATTTTTTTGAATTATATACTTGAACAAGCATTTGAACAAACACCTCCTATTTAAAAGCAGTCAGACAGTTAACCTCATCTGGCTGCTTTCTTTTTTATTAGATGTGGAACTTTCTCTAAATCCCAATCTATCACCAAGCCTTTTGCCAACCGTTTTGTCACTTCTTTTCCATATAAAAACTCTGCTAAATACAACGCTGCTTCAAACGACTTAGCGCCACCTGCCGAAGTAATAAATTTACCATCATGCACAAATAGAACATCTTCGTGAACCTCTAAATTTGGAAACATTTTTCGATACGCCGCAATATCACTTGGAAAGGTCGTTGAAGCCACCTCATCCAATAGTCCAGCTTTCGCCAAAACGAATGCACCGTCACAATGAGATGTAACAAATTGAGCATCTTTCGCTGTATTTCTGACAAAATCAATCATCGCTTTGTCCTCCAAGTCTGTATCCAAATGATGTTCCGCACTTGGCACAATTAAAATGTCAATTGGTGGCAAAGTATCCGTCAAATAGTTATAATCCGGCAACAATCGAATGCCTTCAAATGTCTTTATAGGGTCATCTGTATTGGCAACCGTAAAAACATTCATTGCCTTGATGCTATCTCGATAAATAGTGTGCTGAAAAATGTCAAATGGTGCGGTCAATTCCGTATTAAAAACCCCATCCATAATCAAAAATGCCGCATTATAACGGTTAGGTTCGAGTGTTGGGAATTGTTTTTTGGTCTTAAAGTTTTCTGCTTCATTAATGGGCTGACAACCAAAAAATAGTAGAAAAATGCCTAAAATTGCGAATCGAAGTTCAGCGTTCATAAGTTCAAATTTCGTGATAGTTCAAAAATTCGGAGTTCGGAACATTAGACTTACTTACAAATAAGTCTATTGAACCCAAAGATATAAATATGAATTACAAAATATCCAAAAAAAACAAAAACATCATTGGCGAAATTCGGCTTGATGGCTCGAAAAGTATTAGCAATCGGGTATTGATTATTCAAGCCTTGTGCGAAGATAATTTTAAGATAAATGCGTTGGCCAATTCCAATGATACGCAGTTGATGCAACAACTATTGGCAAGTAACGACGACGTGCGAGATGCGGGTCCAGCCGGAACAACCTTTAGATTTTTGACGGCATTTTTGTCGTTGCAATCAGGTTCGCAAATTTTGACTGGAACCGAGAGAATGAAACAGCGTCCCATCGGTGTTTTAGTCAATGCTATGCGAAAATTAGGGGCGAATATCGACTATTTGGAAAACGAAGGCTATCCTCCCCTACGCATTAATGCCGCGCAGACCCTGGATAAAAATCATCAATTGACCATTTCCGCAGGCACGAGTAGCCAATATATTTCGGCGTTATTGCTCATCGCGCCGACCTTGCCGAATGGCTTGGAATTGACTTTGGATGGAAAGATTGTCTCGCGTCCATATATTGAAATGACTCTGAATTTAATGGCTTATTTTGGTGTAAAACACGAATGGGATGGCAATTTAATTAAAATTTTACCTCAGAAGTATCAGGCAAAAGAATTTACAGTAGAAGCAGATTGGTCAGCGGCATCTTACTATTATGCGATGGCGGCATTTGCTGATAAATTGGATTTACAATTGAATGGCTTGTTTGAAAATAGTGTACAAGGTGATTCCGTCTTAACTAAAATGATGACTAAATTCGGCGTACAAACCACCTTTAATGAAAAAGGTGTTCACTTATCCAAATCTGGCGAGCCACGCTCATTTTTTGAATACGATTTTATTCGCTGTCCTGATTTGGCACAGACATTATTTGTCGTTTGTGGCGGACTCGGTGTGCAGGGATTATTCACGGGTTTGGAAACTTTGAAAATTAAAGAAACCGACCGAATCAAAGCCATGCAAACGGAACTGCGTAAAATGCAAGTTTCGTTATCGCAGTTACCGTCTCAATTTTCTAAAAAATCTGGTAAGACTTTTTATCAAATTGAAGGAAAAGCAATTGTGGAAAACACTCCTGTTTTTCCAACTTATGAAGACCATCGACAGGCAATGGCCATCGCGCCACTGAGTATGTTAGGTGAAGTAGAAATCGAAGAACCAATGGTCGTAAGAAAATCTTACCCTGCCTTTTGGGAAGATATTCAAAAATTGGGATTTATCATCACCAAAGACTAAGTAACAACAAAACAATATGGACGAAAAACTCCGAAAATGGCGACTCATACTCGGTCAACAAGCTGATCCGGCGAAGGATGTTGAGATGGGTGAAGGCGACGAAGGGATGGACAATGTCCTCGAAGCCCTCTACGATACCGAGCGCAAAGGTGGCTTAGGTGGCTCGTCTCCGAATGTCAATCGGTGGCTTGGCGACATCCGTGAATATTTTCCGACTTCGGTAGTCCAAGTGATGCAAAAAGATGCTTTGGAACGATTGAATTTAAATCAAATGTTGCTCGAACCAGAGCTGTTAGAAGCCATTGAACC
Organism: uncultured Saprospiraceae bacterium; assembly: GCA_964445895.1. Taxonomy (GTDB): domain Bacteria; phylum Bacteroidota; class Bacteroidia; order Chitinophagales; family Saprospiraceae; genus CAYUNA01. The sequence goes on from CAYUNA010000192.1 coordinate 3,526, forward strand.
TGATGTTAATTTGGTGGCAACCTTGATTTCTTTGAACAAAATTTTACCTAAAAAAACGAAAGAAACGGCGCGGGAAGTTATTCGAAAAGTAGTCAAAGCATTAGAAAAACGGTTGAAAAATCCAATGCGACAGGCGATAGAAGGCGCGCTCAATCGTAGCGTTCGAAATCGACGACCAAAATTTAGAGAGATAGATTGGCATCAAACAATTCGCGCCAATTTGAAAAATTATCAGGAAGAATATAAAACTGTTATTCCCGAAAACCTGATTGGGCACGGACGAAAAGGACAGTCATTAAAACACATCGTTTTGTTGATTGATCAAAGTGGTTCAATGGCATCGTCAATGGTTTATTCGAGTGTTTTCGGGGCAATTATGGCGTCACTGCGATCTGTAAAAACGCATTTTATTGTCTTCGACACCGCTGTTGTCGATTTGACAGAAAAATTGGACGACCCCGTAGATTTACTTTTTGGCACTCAACTCGGTGGTGGCACTGACATCAATAAAGCACTCGGCTACGCACAAACTATTGTGCAAAATCCAGCCGATACGATTTTTGTTTTAATCTCCGATTTATTTGAAGGTGGCAATGTAAATGACATGCTAAAAAAGGTGTCAACAATCCAAAGTTCGGGCGCACAATTCATCACCTTACTTGCCCTGAATGACGATGGTGCGCCGGTTTACGACAAAGCAATTGCAGTAAAAATGGCGGCATTGGGTCTACCTGCATTCGCTTGTTCACCAGATAAATTTCCAGATTTGATGGCTTCTGCAATTAAGAAGGAAGATTTGAAACAGTGGATGGCGAAGGAAGGGATTCGAGCGAAGTAGCTGGTGATTAGTTGAATTGACAATCCAACTTTTTATTTGTTCAACATCCATCTTCAGTCCGTCCGCACCACGAAAAACATTCTTATAGATGGAGCAAATAATTAGTGGTGCGCGCGGACAGAGAATAGATAATGAACCAATCAAATATTTGTAACAAGTTGGCTTCTTAGTTCAGTTAGTTGTTAGGGAAATGCGATACTCACCACCAACCACTAACTATCCACTCACCACTAAATTACCCATTAAAACTCAACACCTTAATCTCCACTCGCTGATTTTTTAACCGATTCGCTTTACTCTTTTTATCGTAAACCAGTGGATTTCGCTTGCCATATCCTTTATATTGCAAACGGCTCGAAGCAATTCCTTTTGTAATCAAATAATCAACGACCGCTTTAGCACGTTCGGTTGACAATTTATCACAATATTCGTGAGAAGGAGTGGTATTGGTATGCCCTCCGATTTCGACAACCATATCTTTATTTAAGGCTAAGAAAGAATATACTTCATCCAAAACTTCATAAGAATCTTCTGTCGGTGCAGTTTCATCGGGCAAGAAAAACAACTTATCTATCCGAATTGTCTCGCCTTCTTTCATGCGATCAAGATTGGTTAGCACTTTTGGCTTTGGCGTCGTTGGCGTCGTTGTTACAGGCGGAGTTGTTGGTTGAGTTGGGACAGTTTTTGGTTTTGGCGTCGTTGGCGTTGGCTGTGTTGGTTCTGGTGTTGGTGTATTCTCTGCAAGCACTGGCAATTCAGTAGGCATTTCTGGCACTTCTGTATCACAAGGGATTGGAAAAATTGGCGAAGCATTGTCAATTAAAAGATTACCATTGTATGGAAATAAAACAGGAGTATCATAAAAAACTTCTAAAAGAATGTAGCTATAATTTTTCTTAGGTTCAAATTTAAAATTATAAATTAGCCACCGAGTATTTATCACCACGGGTGTTTCCGCTAACATTTCTGCTTTTTGGCAATAGCCATTTCCTCCCCAAATTCTTAATTTTGTTGGAGTAGTATAATTAACAACTTTATCCAGCTTTCTACTCATACTTTCGTACAAAGACGAACGAGATAGAGATAAACTAAATTCATAACATAAACCTCCCTCCAAAGGACGACTTAAGCGTTGAGAAACCATTTCCCAGGTATCATTATCTCTTACAACCATCCCCATATAAGTATTCCCATCAGCAGCCTTTGCATCGACACTAAAAAATGAATTTTCAGTATCACTTGGTTGTACGTCAGGCTCACTTTCTCCGGGAAAACCACAATCGTACCACCCTTTTGGAGCTTTTCCCGTTCGCGGCATATCCTCAAACGAAGGATTTTGCAATACAATCGGTTCGCCCTGTGCTGAGAGGTCAACGATGAAAAATAGAATACTCAATAAGGTGACAACAAAAAATCGCATGGTAATATTCTTTTGTAAGCAAATTCAATGGTAGAAAAAACAAAGAAACTGTCCAAGTCCTAACGTAATTATGAGGCAACTTTGTTTTATCTAAAGACGCAATTTTATAAAAAGGGTGTCGTAAATCCTTCTTTTTATAAATTTTTTAACAAAAATCTTGTATAAAATTTCAATTTGAAAAGTTTAAAAAAATAGAAAGGTAGGCGTGGAAACTATTATTGAAATAAGGCTTCATGGCTAAATTTTCAACTAATATTTGAAAATCTAACCATGAAACTATTGGGCAATAAAGAATTTTATTTAAATGCATTCAAGCCCGTCACGTCCATTCCTGTAATCAACAGGTGAATATCGTGCGTACCTTCATAAGTCAAAACCGTTTCTAAATTCATCATGTGGCGCATAATTGGGTATTCGTTAGTAATCCCCATGCCACCATGAATTTGCCGCGCTTCTCGAGCTACTTCCAATGCCATATGGACATTATTTCGTTTTGCCATCGAGATTTGTGCTGGAGTCGCTTCCCCTTTATTAGCTAATGTTCCCAAACGCCATGCCAGTAGCTGTGCTTTGGTAATTTCGGTAATCATTTCCGCCAATTTCTTCTGCGTCAATTGAAACTGACCAATTGGCTTGCCAAATTGCGAACGTTCCTTAGAATAGCGCAATGCAGAATCGTAACAATCCATCGCTGCACCAATTGCCCCCCAGGAAATACCGTAACGAGCTTTCGACAAGCAACTCAACGGTCCTCGTAGTCCTCGAATATCAGGGAAAACATTTTCTTTTGGTACACGTACATTATCAAAAACCAACTCGCCCGTTATTGATGCGCGAAGTGATAATTTACCGTGAATTTCTGGGGCAGAAAAACCTTCCCAGGCGGACTCTACGACCATTCCACGAACAACACCTTCTTCATCTTTTGCCCAAACTACCGCAACGTCCGCTACCGGAGAATTAGAAATCCACATTTTCGCACCATTCAAAATATAGTGGTCACCTGCGTCTTTGATATTCGTAATCATGCTTCCCGGGTCAGACCCAGAATCTGGTTCCGTTAAGCCAAAACAGCCGATATATTCCCCACTTCCCAATTTTGGCAAGTACTTCATTTTTTGTTCTTCCGACGCGTATTTATAGATAGGATACATTACCAACGACCCCTGAACCGATGCCATTGAACGCAGCCCTGAATCGCCTCTTTCCAATTCTTGCATGATGATTCCGTAAGCGATTTCATCCATACCTCCGCCACCGTATTTAGTTGGCAAGCTTGGACCATACGCCCCGATTTCACCCAGCTGCTTAAATAAGTGCAATGGGTAGTTCGACTTTTCAAAGCAGTCTTCGATGATTGGACTGACTTCCGTTTTCACCCATTCGCGGATAGCATCACGCGCGATTAAGTGTTCTTCTGTAAATAATTCATCAACGTTGTAGTAGTCATGACCTTGAAATTGGTCTGTCTTTGTTCGCCGTTGCATGGTTTTTGGACTATCTGCTGTTAGTTGCATGGTGGTATATTTTTAGATTAATTTGGTTAGTTCTGTACGAAATGGATTTACGAATCTTTTGTAATAAAGATTTACTAAATTTAAGAAATTCAGCCAATCGACACAAAACCATTTCACTCAGTTATTTATTTTCAAAAAGAGTTTGAATGCAAAAATACAATATTCTACAATTGCATGAAACTTTCGACCTCCAATAAAAACAATGC
>CAYUNA010000193.1:0-7484 GCA_964445895.1 uncultured Saprospiraceae bacterium
AACTAATCATTTTCGGCTCAAAATGAACTGCATTTTTTTTATGAGAAAACCCTTTGTTAAGTTATTTACTTCGCGTTCCTAATGCGTTTTTTAAAAGAGAAAAAATGACTAATCCAACCGTATCTCCTCATAATCCTTAAATAGAGAATACTGCACCTTCTCCACTTCCTCCTGATACTTTTTAAAGTCATTCGCCATGAGTCCGTTAATTTTATCCAGCACCTCATTCATGTCCTTTTTCAAATTCTTCAATAAAATTTGTGCCGACTGACTTGGCGCTCCATCTGAATCCCTTAAATAGCGCATTACCGGCCACAACTTGGACGTTAATTCATCTGGATTTCGTTGAATACCCTTTTGCTTGGCTGGCGACATATACATTTTTTCCAAAGTCGATAGACTATCCTGAATTGACTTAGCCAAATCCTTTACCTCCGTTTTCAAACTATCGGGTACGTTCGCCAAGGCTGCATCTACTCGCTTCATCGTCTTGCGCGCCTCCCCTATTTGTTTCCAACCCTTATTGGCCACTTCCACTACTTTATAATACTCTTTCAATGAGTTTTGCACCGCTTTTCTGTCGGCGATTGACATTTCCACACGCGGGTCAGCTTTTACGGTAAGGGTTGTTGAATCTTTTAATTCTCCATATGTCAACACCATTTTATAAGTACCTGGCAAAGCATCATAACCTGATGGGACATTAGCATCTGGCTTCACCGGACGGCGCGACGGCCAGCGAACACCATCATGTCGCATATTCCAATTAAAACGAGTCATCGCCGTGTCGATTGTTGTGGTATAAGTCCGAATGGTATCGCCAGCATTATTCATTATTTCTACTTTCACCTTCTTCGGTTTCTTGTCTTTTCCGCCTTTTTTACCTTTTATCGCAGTATCTTCTTTGACCTTCGTTTTAGATTTTTTCTTACCCTTTTTCTTATTTTTATCCTCCTTCATTTCCTCTTTTTTCGGAGCTTTATAATCTGGATTTAACCAGACCGTCACCATCGGCTGTGAATTGCCATTGCTTCCTCGAAACATCGCATCAGCCGTAAATCGAGTTCCAGCCACCGATTTCCATTCTGATAAATAGCCGTCTGTCACGCCCATGATGGCAAATGGTTGATTTAAAATATTGCCATTCGTTTTTGCTATTTCCCGCAAAGGGCGAATATCGTCCAAAATCCAGGCTGCCCGTCCAAAAGTACCAATAATCAAATCATGTTCACGCGGATGAATTTTTAAATCGCGAGTGCTGACAGAAGGAAAATCCTTCCATTTATTCCAATTATTGCCACCATCAATAGTAAAAAACAAGCCATAATCTGTCCCTAAAAACAATAAATTCGGAGCTTCTGGGTCTTGCACAATTGACAAAGCATGTCCAGTCACTTTATTTTCATCGACAATTCTTTTAAATGTCGCGCCGTAATCTTTGGTGTGATAAGCCATCGGGCGCCAGTCGTTGCGACGATAATCATTGACAATAATAAATGCCTCCCCTGGATTCTTTTCAGACACTTCAATAAATGGAATCCAACTTCCTGGACGCGCCCCCGTCAAGCGACTTGCCACATTCGACCAGTTCTTACCACCATCTTTAGTAATTTGCAAATTGCCATCATCCGTCCCTACCCAAATCACATTTTCGTCCGCAGGACTCGGCGCAATCGCAATGATTGTTGTATAATTTTCCGCATTTGTTGCATCAATCGTCAGACCTCCACTAACGTCTTGCTTCTGCTTCGTTGTGTCATTTGTCGTCAAATCAGGTGAAATGATTTCCCAGGTTTTACCACAATCCAAACTTTTATGCACAAACTGACTACCAAAATAAATCCCACAGTCATGCTGTGGATTTTGCGCCAACGCCGCGTTCCAATTGAAGCGCAACTTCTCCCCATCAGGATGAACAGGTTTGATAAAATTTGTTTTACCGGTTTCTGTATCGACCAATCCCATATTGCCACCCTGCGACATCGCATACGCATAGCGCGGGTCATCTCGCCGAATCAAAACATCAAATCCGTCTCCAAAATAAATTTCCTGCCAATGGTGATTTCGGATACCACCAGACTGCCAAACTTCACTCGGTCCAATCCACGAACCATTGTCCTGCATCCCCCCACAAACCCGATACGGCACACTCATGTCATAATCAATATGGTAAAATTGCGCAAGTGGCAAATTCTCCACAAATCGCCAATTCTTACCTCGGTCACGCGAAATATTCAGCCCGCCGTCATTGCCTTCAATCAGATAATTTGGCTTAGTTGGATGCACCCAAAACGCATGGTGATCAGGGTGAACTTCCGACCAATTGACAAATTCTTCCCAGTGTTTTCCACCATCTTCACTTTTTGAAATCTCTGTCCACGAAGAGTAAATCCGATTTTCATTAATTGGGTCAACCCAAATATCAGAATAGTAAAACGGGCGATTTCCCATCATTTCATCGTTAGACATTTTTCGCCATTTAAAACCGCCATCCGTACTTTTATAAAATGCGTTTTCCTTTGCTTCAACGATGGCATAAACGACATTCGGCGCAGAAGGCGCAATCGCCAAACCAACTCGACCCAATATACCTTCGGGTAGCCCATCTTTATCCGTCCGCTTTTCCCAAGTATCGCCACCATCAAAACTGACATAAATTCCCGAACCTTCGCCACCTGAATTAAACGTCCAAGGCTTCCGACCATGTTCCCACATCGCAGCAATCAATTTGTTTGGATTCGTAGGATCAACCACGAGGTCAGCACAGCCCGTTTCGTCATTGACATAAAGGATTTTATCCCAGGTTTTGCCGCCATCTTTGGTGCGATATACCCCGCGATGCTCAGATTTTCCCCAAGCTGGCCCGACAGCACCTGCATACACTACATCAGGATTATCGCGGTGAATGATGACCCGATGCAAGACTTTTGTCTCCTCCAAACCCATCAATTTCCAATTTTTTCCACCGTCTAAGGTTTTAAAAATACCGCCGCCTGAGTTGTGCGAATTTCGAGGATTTCCTTCCCCCGTCCCGACCCAAATTTGGTCAGGATTGTTTTGATTGATGGTCAACGAACCAATGGATTGTATCGGCATTTTATCAAAAATCGGCTCCCAAGTGATGCCACCAGATTCTGATTTCCAGACACCGCCCGACGCTGTACCAATATATATGTGGTCGTCGTTACTCAAATCTACGTCAATTGCCGTGACCCGCCCACTCATACCTGCTGGACCGATATTACGAATTTTAATATTTTTTAATTGGTCAAGGTCAACTTTTTGAGCAGTCATTTCTGGTAGAAAAAATAGACTCAAAAGGAGGAATAAGAATGTTTGTTTCATACTTTTTGTTATTGAATTACGAGTGATTTTTTTAAAATAAAGAATGGGATGGGCGAAAATAAGGAAAAAGAAGAACTTCGACTGTTCATGTTTATTTATAACTCATTTCTGCCCGTACCCTCCATGCTTTTTCTTTCAGAATGAAATTGCGGAACGGCTTAATCCCCAAATAAAATCATTAAGCCAATTCCTAAAAACAGTAACCCAATTACTAAATTCTTAAAGTTAAAAAACCAGCGATTGGCAAGTGGAACAATTACTTGATTGTCCACAGTCAGACTATAGATTTTATTGTCCCTTTTTAAAACGTGTATGCTCACCGTATTTCCTTTTTTCAATAAATTTGGATAATCTACGCCACTGCGCATGGACTGCAAATAATAGGTTGAAAATTGCTTTTTATGGTACGGTCGTTTGTCAATTTGAAAGGTATAATAAGTCGGTTTTTTAATACCTGAATGTAGTACGGCATCTGCTACAATATGCCCTGTCAATAATTTAAAATCAGCCTCGCTTTTGCTCCAGGTACCAATGGTAAAAATGAATAAAAACGCTGCAAAAATAGCGAAAATACCCACACCATAATCTTTTGATTTCATGACAGCAAATTTAGGTAGTTTTTATAAAAAATTCAATGCTCAACATTTCATAAAAACTAATTCAAAACTTTCTTAAATTGTTTGAACAGAATTCCAATCTACTTGTTTTTAAAAAGTAAAGAAACAACCCAAAGCCAATAAACAATTGATAATCAATACTTTAAAAACAACATTTAATAAATTTATGAAAAATATAAAATCAATAACACTCGGTCTTTGCCTATTTAGTGCATCGCTTTTTACCGTCTCTTGCGGCGTTGACAAAAGTGGCAAAAATGCCCACGATACCGGTAAAGAATACACCTCTGCCTACGTCTGCCCAATGCACTGCAAGGACAGTGGCGCGGCAGAAATGGGTACTTGTCCTGTTTGTAAAATGGATTTGGTAGCACGAGACAAACACATTGAAAACGGACATACGCATTAGGTAATTTGCAATTCATGCTTCATTATAAATGAGGCTAGATACGGCGCAAAAAATGATTCACTTTAGCTAAGATTTCGTTGTGCGCCTGTTGAATAGAAAAACTATACATGGTCTAAGAGCATGTTTAAAATTTTACCGAACTGATAATCAATAGTTTATGGTTCTGACAATAAATTAGCAAAGGAATATATCGAGATACATGACTGCGCTAATTTGAAGTCAGGTTCATAAAATATTGGTTATCAGGAGAGTAAAATTTAAACATGCTCTAACATCGATTGCTAATTGCTAACAGATTTCTGGAATTTTTGTGTAAAATAAATGCGGTCACTACCCTCTTCTGGCGACTGTAAATACAAAGCATCAAAGTATTTTCCTTCTGCCCATTCATCTAGGAAATCATCATAATATTTGCTACCTGGATTACCGGATTGGCCACCTGGATAAACAACTTTTGCAGTTGGTATTTCCCCCATTTCTACAACCATTCTCCACGAGGGACCTGTTCGGGAAGTGACTGCATTTAACGATTTTGCATATCCATCGGTATAGACATTTTCGCGAGAAAAAGCGTCGATTCGGGCCAAGTGAGATACCTTTGTATTTCGATAATTCGACCAATTCAAGTCGGGTTCTAAAGCAATTCTCTCCGTCATTTCAGTTACCATTTCTTGAAAAGCTATCGTGATAATATCTGCTATCGTTTCGCGTTTTGGTGTTGATTTTATATCAAAAAAATCACTATCTGGCAGGTCGCGCATAATGTAAACCGTTCGCCAATGGGAAGGATATAAAATATTCTCTTGTCCTTCCAATTCGTCCCACGTTTTTTCATAAAATTTACGAAACCATTCCTCAAAATAAACGGGAGTCAATAGCTGTCCTTCGTAGCGATAGTTCCATCGGGTCAGGTGTCCAAAAATGGCTTTTTCGGCATCATTCAAGCGGTCAAAATCTAATGGAGCCATCATCATTTTAAATAACTCTTCCACTTTTATACTATAACTATCGTACTGCATTTCGCGCATATCCGCTTCCGTAAACCTCGCATTTGGTGTCAAACTCAACTGTATTTGCCGTCCACGATAAGGTTCAAAGAATTCACTATTGTAATAATATGGATAATTTTCGCCCGTCGACTGCTGATTCCCCGACCCTACATAGCCCCATTCCGGATTGATGACATGTGGAAGATGATTTTCAGGAATTGTTCCCAACCAACCATTTTCAGACTTAGTACCATCTTGGATAAATCGCCCTTGCCCTTTCCGTTTTTTTGGAAAAATACCTTGTACAAACATTCCAATATCGCCCGATGTACTCGCAAAGGCAAAATTTTGTGAAGGTGTCGAGAACTTCTTCAAAGCCTCTTGAAATTCTTCCTTATTTTTAGCTTTATTTATTTGATAAAAAACATCGCTATCCGTCCGCTTTGGAGCATCATGCACCAACCAACGTAGCGCTAAATCTGATTCACCATCATCGGCTTCGTGAATGATAGGTCCCCAATGTGTATAGCGCACCGTATCAATAATTTCTTGCTCATGGTAACCTTCTTTAACAATAAATTTCTCGACCCGCTCATCACAACTAACCAACTGATTATCAAATAGATACCGCTGCTTCAAACTATCTTCCCATTCAATAGTATAAAAATCTGCGACATCGTGCGCACTGTTTGTCACTGACCAAGAAATGTGTTCATTAAACCCAATAATCACGCCCGGCATACCTGGTAATGAAACGCCATAAACATTCGTTTCGGGTGTATGAATTTGTACTTCATACCAAATCGACGGTAGCGTCAATACCAAGTGTGGGTCACCTGCCAAAATTGCGTTGCCATTCACTGTTTTTTCAGGTGCAATTGCCCAATTATTACTCCCTAAATTGGTATCATTCACATCCAACGCTACAGCACCGAAGGAGCCTTTTACTTCATTGTCAATACCTTGAACTGGCGATGTTATCTCTTTTGCAAACGGATAAACGACTTGTTTCGGTATGACAGGCAATTGTTCGGGGAAAGTTTCTGGATATAAAAATTGAAATGCATCCTCTGTGAAGAAGGATTTCGCATTGGTTGCTTTGATGTCTTTGATGCGGAGTGCAAGGGTTTCCGCCATTGCTTTTGCCACGAATACCGAGTGCATCGGTGTCCATTTTTCGGGCTGATAATCGAGTAATTTGTATTCTAATGGTATATCTTTGGGGTCTAAATTTTCAATATAAGCATTGATGCCATTTGCATATGCCTCTGCCAATTGATATGCCGAAGCATCTGATTTCCAAACCTTTAACGTTTTTTCAGCAGCATATCCTAATCCCAATTTTCGTTTATATTTATCTCGTTTTAACGCTTTTTCACCAACCACTTCCGAAATTCGCCCTGCAGCATCTCGCGCCATAAAATCCATTTGCCAAAGCCGATGTTGCGCCGTGACGTACCCTTGCACAAAATAAGCATCTGCCACATTATCTGCAAAAATATGCGGTACTAAGCGGTCGTCATACACTACTTTGACATCTCCTAAAAGAGAATCAGACTCGATTGGAAAAGTGTTGGGTAAGGCTTTTTCAGGTTCACCATTTGTCCAAAAACCGTTCATTGGATTTAAAAATTTTCCAAAAGCAGGAATCGACGCAGCAGGTGTATGAAAACTATGGTCTAAGACATAAATCAAGACAATTGTCGTGATTAAAGATAAGATAAAGAATAGTTTGCTCATAGCAAAAGTATTTGTATCGTGAAAATTGGGAACATTGGAATTTGACGTAAGAATACGAAAACTTCAGTTTGGTCTATAAAAAAAGCAACTAAAAATCGTTTTTAAATTCTATGATAAAGTAATTTGCTATATTCGCCGATTAGAAAAGCATATTTCAAAATAACGCTCTTTATTACAATAGGGTTTCTGAATAACATTTTCACGGGAAGAAACGCCGCTATTTTTCGAATTATTTGAAACAAAAAACGAGGTAGATGTTGATACTCACCGATTTTTTTGATGAAAATAAAGTAAAAAGGAGCAATTTTGTTACCGAAACAATATCATTCATAAAGTCTAAGTGAAATGAATTTAATAAGTTGAGCCAGAATGCGCCGTAATTTT
>CAYUNA010000194.1:0-7477 GCA_964445895.1 uncultured Saprospiraceae bacterium
CATTTTTCATCCTCAAACTCCTCTTGTTTTAAATGCAAAGAAACTTTTGTTACACAGTGTACTTAGTTATTTTTTTTAGACGGAGCAAAAGCTGGGTTTTTCATAAAAATCCACCTTTTGCTCCGTCTAAATTTTCAAGAAAAAAAATGGTTTAAATACTTTGAGTTTTTAAGAAAGTTATTAATTTTAGGTATGAAAGATACAAGCCATCATGACGAACGCATTGCCAAAATGACTTTTGCGTCCGTCTATCCACACTACGTTAATAAAGTTGAGAAAAAAGGTCGAACTAAAGCAGAATTGCATCAAGTCATCGAATGGCTGACAGGCTTTGATGAGCAAAAACTGCAAGACCAGATTGAAAAAAAATCTACTTTTAAACAGTTTTTTCAAGAAGCAACCTTGAACCCCAATGCACAGCTTATTAAAGGTGTCATCTGTGGCTATCGGGTTGAAGAAATAGAAAATCCATTGACCCAAAAAACTCGGTATTTAGATAAAATCATCGATGAATTGGCAAAGGGAAAGAAAATAGAGAAAATTCTTCGGTCTGCCTAAGTAGTAAATCAAGCTAATTATGATAAGTTGACTTACTACTAAGGATCTACGGTATGCACACATCTCGACTTGGTCATTAATTTGATGATTTTTCAATCACAATTCAGTTCTTTAACCATTTTCTATCCGCACGCACCACGATTTTCTTTTTTTTCAGACGGAGCAAAAGCTGGATTTTCATGAAAAATCCAGCTTTTGCTCCGTCTATAAAAAATAATCAGGTGGTGCGGACGGACAAAAGATAGAAAATGTACAAAATCCTATTTGATTTTTAATTGAGTTAATTTGTGTGCATACCGTAGCTACTAAGGATTATGCAAACAAATGCCGTTTCTTGAATACATCTTTTGCTTAAATTTTTTATCAGAAAGCCCTTCTCCGTTTTAAAAATTCTATATTTGCCATCTTTAAAATTAAACACGGTGACAACAGATTGTCAACCAATCAAACAAATCACCAATCAACTAATCATTACCTATGAGTAACGAAAAAATTATCTTTTCGATGGAACGGGTCAACAAGACCTTTCCACCTAAAAAGCAGGTTTTAAAAAATATTTACCTCTCCTTTTTTTATGGCGCAAAAATCGGCGTTTTGGGTCTGAATGGCTCCGGTAAGTCGTCTTTATTAAAAATCATCGCGGGAATTGACAAAAACTACGAAGGAAAAGTTGTTTTTGATGCCGATTATAAAATCGGTTATTTGGAGCAAGAGCCCAAGTTGGATGAGAACAAAACCGTGCGTGAAGTTGTCGAAGAAGGCGTACAGGATGTGGTCGATTTGATGAAAGAATATGAGGAAATCAACCTCAAATTTGCCGAGCCAATGAGCGACGATGAAATGACCAAACTCATCGAACAACAAGGTGAACTCACCGAAAAACTTGACCATGTTAACGCCTGGGAACTCGACCACAAGCTGGAAACCGCTATGGAATCCCTACGCTGTCCGCCGAGTGACCAGCCTGTGAATGTGCTGTCTGGTGGAGAGCGACGTCGAGTGGCATTGTGCCGATTGTTATTAAGCAATCCAGATATTTTGTTGTTGGATGAGCCGACTAACCACCTGGATGCCGAAAGTGTTCATTGGTTGGAGCAATACTTAAAAAGTTTCCCGGGGACAGTGATTGCAGTGACGCACGACCGTTATTTTCTGGACAATGTAGCCGGTTGGATTTTGGAATTGGACAGAGGAGAAGGTATTCCCTGGAAGGGAAATTATTCGTCTTGGTTGGACCAAAAAGCTCGCCGCTTAGAACAAGAAGAAAAGGGAGAATCCAAGCGACGCAAGACTTTGGAGCGAGAGTTGGAATGGGTGAAAATGTCGCCAAAAGGTCGGCGCGCCAAAGGAAAAGCACGATTGAATGCGTATGATAAATTATTGAACGAAGAAGGCAAAGAGAAAGAAAAGAAATTGGAATTGTTCATCCCGCCTGGTCCTCGATTGGGTGATGTAGTGATTGAAGCAGAAGGATTAAGTAAAGCCTATGGCAATAAATTATTATTTGAAGATTTAACCTTCTCGATTCCTCGAAATGGAATTGTGGGTGTCGTCGGTGCAAACGGTGTTGGTAAGAGTACGCTGTTTAAAATTATGATGGGAAAAATTGAGCCTGATAAAGGAACTATCAAAATTGGAGATACCGTAAAATCTTCCTACGTTGACCAAAGTCACGAAGATTTGCTACCTGAAAAAACCATTTTTGAAGTGATTTCGGGCGGCAACGATGTTTTGACTGTCGGGACAATGGAATTTAATGCACGTGCATACATTTCCAAGTTCAATTTTGGAGGTAGCGACCAACAGAAAAAAGTCGGTGTGTTGTCAGGTGGAGAAAGAAATCGGGTACACCTCGCCATGACGTTAAAAGATGGTGGAAATTTGATTCTACTGGATGAGCCGACCAACGATATTGATGTCAACACCTTGCGAGCATTGGAAGAAGCGATTGATAATTTTGCGGGTTGTGCGGTCATTATTTCGCACGACCGTTGGTTTATTGACCGTTTGGCAACGCACATTTTGGCATTTGAAGATGATAGCCAAGTGGTATTTTTTGAAGGTAATTACTCAGATTATGAAGCGGCGAAAAAGGAACGATTGGGAGATGTAGAACCACGGCGTCCGAGGTTCAAAAATGTGATTAATTAAGATAACGAAAATTTAAGATTCTTAAAACATGGTGATTTCTAAAATCACCATGTTTTTTTTATCCTAATCTTTTAAACCATAAAAACCCTCCTAAAAGTAGCAACAAACTCCCCAAACCAATCCACCAATAACTCCCTCCTTTTTCTGCCAAATCCAACCCTTCCATATTCCCGACTGGCACAAATGACGCCCAATACAACGGATGTCCTCGAAAGTCCTGATTGTTTTCCAAAAAGCTCAATTTAGCTTGTTGCAAAGCGACGTCTTTCGTCATGCCTTTTTCAATATTTTGATAAAAAGCAGGCATCAATTCAAGCGAAGATTTATCATCTAATTTCCATAAAGTCGTAACGATACTTTGTGACCCTGCATAAAAAAAGCCACGTGCCAAACTAACGATACCTTCTCCTCGTTGAAACTCACCAATCGCTGTCTCACAGGCACTTAGCACAACCATTTCGGCTGCCAATTGCAAATTATAAAGGTCTTTAACATAAATAATATCGGTAGTCAAACTATCTGAATCCTGATAAAATGCGAGGTAGGAATAATCCCCCGTTTGGTCATTGGCAACTCCATGTGTTGCTAAATGAAGGATGCGGTATTTATTGGCATATTTCATAAAATTGGCAACCGTGGCCTCTTTATTTAAGAACGGTTTGCCTTGCATTATTTTTAAAATCTGCTCAATCTCTCGTCGATTAAATTGTAATTTTCCAAACCCTTCTGACCGTGAAAGCAACGTATCTGTCCCCATAAAATTAGGTGCAAAACCTGCAAAATTTTCACTCGCCAATAACCGTTCTGTTCGCAATAATTTTTGCCAATGCGTTGCCGAATAATTATAACTAATCGAATGGTTTTTCAATAAATAAGGATAATCAAAAAAGTCCATATTTGACTCTTTCACAGGCGCAGTCAGTAGGGCTTCAAATGGCAAATAGCCAAGCACACCGCCCGGCACAATGAGTAAATTTTTATCCTTTACATATTTTTCGATGGGTGCAATTAGCAACTCGTGCAGTTCATTGGCGATATTGGCATATTTCAATTTTAAAAATGCCGCATCCGGCCGTGCAGGATAATAGTAGTAAATACCCGTCCGCATCTCTTCCACCCAAGCCTCCAATGGAAAATCTTTGACCATCGGAATCACTTGAAAATCATCTTGAGTAATCACAAAAATATACAGGTATTTATCACCGACAAAATATTCAACCATGACTTGGTTGCCAGTTAACAATTCCGTCTGAATGTCTTTGACAGAAACACTTTGTCCTGCATATTTTAGTTCATAAAATCGAGGAAAACTATCCGTAAACATCTGCAACAAGGCATGATGTTGATGTTTTAACTCAAATATTTGATTAGTAAAAAAATTGACTCGATCCTTGTCCGCATTATCGCCTTTTTGTTGCTCCTCAAATCGAAGTTTTTCCTGAACTGCAAGGTCAATTTTTAACCGATTTTCTAACTGTAATAAACTATCTGGAATGCCCGCAAATGCTGTTGCATCTACGGTATTCAAGGCTTCGACTAATAAGGTATTATTGCTTTTTTCAGCAATATCAAAGGCTCTATGAAGATAAGTTTGCTGCCCTGTTGCTTCAAATAAATCGTGATTGACCTTGATAGCATCTTCATAAATACTGAAATAATTGTCCAGCAAACTCTGTTTTGAGCCCGGTTCAGTAAACGAAACTTTGATGCTGTCCATCAGTTGAAAGGCTTCGTTATAAATCTCTTCCGCTTCTAACAGGTGAATCAAATAATTCTTATTTCGTTCGTCATTTTGTAGCAATCGAGCCTGTGTTTGCAAAATTTTCAACAACTCTGTCAACGAAATAATACCATCCAATCCTCCACGTTCGTGATAGCCGACTGCTTCAAAAGCCTCATCTAAATATCGCTGAGACTGTCGCAAATTGTTTGGGTAACAAGCCGCCAGATTTCGATAAATTTCGGCAATTTCGGGGTGCTTTCGATTATAGACTTTCTGACTGATTGTCAGTGCTTTGCGAAATTTTTCGGCAGCTATATTGTATTTTTTTTGATCTAAATGAATTTTACCAATTTGCAGATAATTTTGAATCAAATTAGGATGAACTCCCTTTTTATAAATTGACAAATTGATTGCCAATGCTTTTTCATATTCCTTTAACGCTGCTTTCCAAAAACCAATTTTTTGCTGTAATTTTCCAATGTCCTGATAAGAATCTGCCAACTCCAAAGGGTAAGTATCTTGATTTTCCAAACGAACGTCTAATGCCATTTGCATCCACTTGTCGGCAGCATCTAAATCATTTTTAGCGAGATAACAATTGCCAATATAATTTTGCGCCCGAGCAATTAAGGTATGTCGAGGTTTCAATTTCTCTGTCCGAATAGACAATGATTTTTGAAAATACAAAAGGGCTTTGTTAAAATCACCCGTTTCGTATAACCATAACCCGAAATTTGCATAAGTATTCGCCAATCTTAGTTCATTGTCGGCTGGATTTTTTTTATAAATTTCAATTGCTTTATGATAGACCTCTGACGCGGCTCGATAGTCTCCTTTCGCTTTATAAACCGCACTGATATTATTGTAATGATCGGCAAAATCTAAATGATTAGGTTCTCGGTTTTTTTGCATATTTTGATAGGACGAATCCGCATACAACAAAGCCTTTTCGTAATCACCAAGATAATAATAGGACACTACCAAATTGAAATAAGCACCATAAAAACGTTCATCACCAGCGGGGAAATTTCGCTGTTTATACCGCAATGCCTGCAAATGAAAAGCTTCAGATTTTTCAAATTGGTCAATCATACTATATAAAATGCCTATATTGACCAGACAGTCGTCAACACCTGCATATTGGTTGACTTGCCTTATTTCTAAAGCATTTATAAAGTATTTTTCCGCCAATTCATACTTCTCCTGTTTCAGATAAATCAGTCCACAACTAAGATAAGCAGACGCCATTTCAGCGCTTTGTTTTGCAAAATTATTTTTAGCGTACCTGAATCCTTTTTCCAAATACTTTTGTCCTGTTTCAAAATCATTTAACCGACGATAAAGCGAACCAATTCGGCGATGAGCTTCATAAATCAACTTAGAACGTAGCAACTCTTTTTCTTGTAAATAATTTAATGCTTTTTTCTCTATTTTGACTGCCTCTTTCAGCTTCCATTCAGCTTGAAAATCATCTGAAACTTGCCAATATTTGGTTTGTAATTGAATAGAATCTAACTGATAATCGCTCTGTGCCTCACAGAAAAACGTCGAAAAAAAACAGCAGAAAAAGTAAATCAATTGTTTCATTAAAAGTTAGTTCGCTCGTGCAAATATAAAGTCTAATAATCAAAAGGTCTTCAGGCTGCACGCATTCTGAAATTTTTTCTTAAATAAAAAGGAAAATTACAACTTAATCAAATCGATATAAACAGGCAAGTGGTCACTATACCCTCCGAAATACCGCGGTCCACCATACGTTCGGCTTGGACGAGCGCCATGCTTTTTATCTTCATACATCATCCAATCCTCCTGAAAAACCACTACGTTTTTTAATAACCAACCATTGCGCCCAGCTTCCAAATTTCGAGTAATCAAAATCTGGTCAAGCATATTCCAATTCCCTCGATAATTGTAGCTGCCTTTGCCTTCCATATCCAGTTCAGTCATGCAATTTTTTAAATCTGTCGTCACGATTTCGCGCTGCATATCATAGCTTGCATTTAATCCTTTTCGCAGACTATTATTTTCAGGTTCATCATTAAAATCGCCCATCAAAATCAAGCTCGCCTTAGGATTAACTGCCAAAATTTCATCTACTTTCTTGCGAACTTGCTGCGCCACATACATCCGTTTGGGCTCACTTTCTGCAACTCCTCCCCGTCGTGATGGCCAGTGATTCACAAAAATGGTCACAGGTAAATCTCGCAATTTGCCCGTGACGACCAATACATCACGCGTCGTATAATCTTCGACAATTTCTTTAGGAAAATTGATTTCTATAGTCTCCGCTTTTTCAACCTTGAAGGCCTTTTTTTGATACAATAATCCCACATCAATACCTCTAAAATCAGGCGAATCAAAATGCACAATGCCATAGTCGTATTTTGCCATCGACTCATATCTACACCAATCTTCTAAAACTCCTGCATTTTCGACCTCCGCAACTCCCAAAATCGCTGGGTATTCCATTCCCGCCACTACTTTTGTAAGGTGATTTAGCTTTTCTTGATACCGTTCTTCTGTCCATTTTTTTTTGCTGGTTGGCATGAATTCTTCATCCGCCGTTTTAGGGTCATCTTTAGTATCAAATAGATTTTCTACATTATAAAATGCAATTCGATAATCATTTGATACTGAATCATTTAATGACGATTTCGTTTTGCAATTTGTAAAAAACAGTATTGCAAATAAGCAAAGGATGGTAGTTGTCTTTTTCATAAAAATGGACGTGAATTGGTTAGGAATGAGCAATTAATTAACTAAGAAAATTTGTAAAAAATAACCTTCCTAATTGATTGGCTGATTTAAAATCAAGTAATCTCAATTGGATGCAAAAGTAGCTAAAAAAGATGGGAAAATAAGTAGCAATTAAAAGGTTGGAAGAGCTTTCTCATAAAAACTAAAAGGTTCGGAGCAACTGCACAATTAAAAAGCATAAAATAAGGAAATCGCTCTGCGTTTCTGAAAAAAAACAATATTTCTACCAATAGCAAGGGCTTTCTCATAAAAACTAAAAGGCGCATAGCGACTAAACTATTGGTAGAA
>CAYUNA010000195.1:0-7471 GCA_964445895.1 uncultured Saprospiraceae bacterium
ACATCAACAACTTTTTGGGCACAAGCATTTTTAACAAATGTTGATAATATTTTTGATCAATAACAAAAGGTGAAGCGTGGAATTTTATTTAAAAGATTGTTCATCGCTTACGCTAAAAAATCACCACTCGCTCTACCAACTGCACGCCCTCATCCTCCAACACCAAAAAGTAAATCCCTTTCTCCAGCCCTCGAACCGAGGTCTGCAAAATATCTCCACCCATGGATTGCCAATGTCCATAAAGATTCGTTTCAACTTCCTGCCCCAAATTGTTATACAAACGAACGCTCCAATCTTGCGTTTCCTCCCCTTTTAATCGAATAAAAATAACCTCTTGCGAAGCTGGATTTGGAAAAACAGATAAGGAAAATTGCGCTTTTAATTGCTCGTTTGTCGCCACAGGCAAGACTTCAATTTGTACCGTCACCGTAGAATCACAGCCGTTAGTCGCTTCATAATTTTCAATAATAGTAGTATCCATAGAAATAGACAAACCGTTGTACAATTCGCCTTCCATAATGGTCAATTCAACAGTTGATTCCGTATTTTCTAAAATACTGAGAGAAACATTTACCAGACTATCACAACCGTATTGGTTGATTAAAGTAGTAGTTCCCACTGGATTGGTTTCATCAAAAACGATTCCATTGACGATGATAGATTCGCCTTGACAAATGGCTGGAGACAAATTGGTTTCAGAGGTTGGAATTAACTCAACTTGAACAGTAACGACACTATCACAACCATTGATAGCCGTCAAATTTTGTGTAAAAACACCTGCTCCATTCGGGTCACAAGTGGTTTCGATAATCGTGGTTGCAAAATTTTCCAAGACAGAAATTTGTGTAACAAAAATAGAATCAAAGTCTGCAAAAAATAACGTATCCGTCAAGATGGTATCGTCAGTATAAGGTACACCTTCGTATAGTTCACCTGCACAAATCGTGACCATTGTTTCTTCTGTAAACTGAGGATGTTCTACGACGGTAATGTCAAATTCACAAGTTGTGGTACTGAAAACTTCATTGCAAAATGCTGAAACGCCGTAAACAATCGTTTCTGTACCAATCGACATTTGCGAGCCATTAGAAACGCCTGCGCATTGTCCAACTACCATCTGCGTCAATTCACCTGTACAATTTTCAGTAGTCACCAGCGTACTTTCATCCCAACTCACAACGGCTGCGGTCGCACCTCCAGCCGCTGAAATGGTAATATCTTCAGGGCATTCTACGCCCACCGCAAAGTCCATTACCGAAGAATTGATGTAAATCGGGACTAAAATATAATTATTGGTCTTATCGTTTTCAGCCACTTCGTAATCAACATCGACCGCCACGACCAAGTAATATTGACCAACTGGAATATCGTCGGGTACGGTAATGCCACCACCTACATTAGGAATAATTCCCGGAGGAGTAAATCCTGTTGGCACAATACCCGTTTCTATCGCACTCGAATGATGATTAATTGAGAAGTTGTTGTAAGGATTTAAAAACATGGTGATGGTATATTCTCCATTTGCGGTAAATTCTCCTTCATTGATTAAATCAAAATTGAAGAAAATAACATCTCCCTGACTCGCAGTATCTGGTAAACCAACGACATTGTCCACCGTCAGGTCAGCGTTCGGCGTTTCTACGATTTCAACACTACTTATGTAAGTGATGTTATTGGTTTCGTCTGTTTCAGGAATGACTTCTTCATCGTCTATTCGAATATGAAAATAGTAATTACCAAATGGAAAACTATGTGGTGGTACAACATAATCGAAGGTGAAGTTTTGTGATTCACCTGGTTGTAAATTTTCAAGAGATGTTCCTTCCTCAAATTCATCAGAAATACTGAACTGGGTAAAACTCAGTCCAATATTTACAGCAAATTCGGTTTCGGCAGCCCTTGTACCAACATTTTCTACTGTAAATGAAATCTGAACTGTCTCTCCTTGCGTGAGCGTCGAAGGTAGCGGCCCAACATTGGTCACTCGCAAATCGGGAGCAAAATCTCCGGCAATTTCGAATGTATTAAATAGCGTATAATGATTATTGTCTTCTTCAACTTCTGTATATTCATTTTCAAAATCGGCGTATAAATTAAGTCGAAATTTTGACCCCAAAAGTGCATCCGCAGCAATTGGAATGGATACGGGAACGTCCACACTACCAATCGGCAAATCATTTAGCGTTATCTCCTGAATCAACTCGGTGTCAAAAATCAAATCCGGACTATTGTGATAATAATACGGTCCGGTATCTTCGTTGCGATAAATGCCAACTTTTACGGGTTCTGTTATGGGTAGATTGCCTGCGTTTTCTACAGTCATAATGAAGGTTGCCATACCACCCTGCAAAGGATTAAGTGTAACATCGGTCATTCCCGTAATTTGAATATCAGGACCGTCTTCTTTGATTCTCATTTGAGTATTGGAAATCACCATATTGTTTGCCTCCGTGAGTTCAGATACGACATCAGCTTCGTCTGCGATATAAATAACTTTATAAAACCCAGCAGCTATAGTACTTGGCACGGTCAAAGTCATCGTATAATCTTCGCTGTTGCTTAGCGGCATTTCCATAATTTCGACCTCGCCAATCAATACATCCTCGCTATCAAATCGAGCATCGTTCGACAAATAAGCCGTAACAGAAAACGGCTCAATGATGGCTTCGCTACCATAATTTTTGAGCTGAACGCTTTGCTCAAAAGGTATATTTTTTGCCATTTCAAAAGGCAATATTTGCGTAGTATTTAGCGCAATATCAGCCCCTGCCTGATTGGTTTGATTGCAATCAATTTCTACTATAAAATAATGTTGACCATCCAATACTTCTTCTACCCGCCAAGTCCCCGTATTGAAATCAAAATATACATGGTCAAAATCGTCACTATTGCTACACGACGGTTGACAATCGAAAAAATTCTGATACGTCAGTGGATTGCCATCTGCCAGAAGAAATTCTCCTTCCGTAGTTGCATCATTCAATCCCATCCAACTACTTCCACCATAAACTAAGAAATCGAAAAATTCATTTTCTCCAAAACTGTTCGGCACCATCAAATAGCCTCCAATATCCGTTGCCATTGTAGTCGCCGCTGCAATCGTTGCAGTATTTTTTGACAAGTAATAATCATGTCCCAAATAGCTTCCAAAAAATTCAAAATCCTCATAAGCAGTGGTACATCCTTCATTCATATCTATTTTTAGAAAAAATGGAATTTTCAACGATACAGCATTGGCATAGTTAACATCATCGCCAATTTCACCTAAAATACCAACCTCCATATCATTGATAACCACAAAATCCTCTATATCGTAATTAGTCCCAAAATGCACGTTACCAGATACGCCATCTGTTAATCCATTTTCTGGAAAATCCAACACCAAATAATCCTCAAAATCACCAGCAGCATCTACCTCATAAAGCATCAGTCGATTGCGTCTGTAGCCTACATTATACTGGTGCATCGTCTTATCATCCACCACCCAATACATGCCTCCGTCGGCTCGGGCGCCAACCGCATAGGATTCGGACGGCCAATCTGTACCCGTACCCAGATTTTTCTCCACAACGACTACGCCTGTTGCATCATATTTTTTGAGGCGTGAACTGAAGTAAGAAGATGTGCCGATTTTTGCATTGTAAGACACCACAACAGACCCGTCAGCATAAGTATCGGCATGACCTCCGCTTGTCAAATAAATCCCACCGTTGGGTATCGGCGTACTGATATTTTTTGAGCCAACTAAAAAAGAATTTGACCAAATAACTTTTCCAAAAGCATCGGTTTTTATATAATTATGATACAAAGACGGTCCAGCGGCTGCCGATGTACCATGAATATTTTGAATCAAATATCCACCATCTTTAGCAGCCCACATTTTACTTAATCCAGGTTCTTTAATTGGAAATAAATCACTATTTGAAATGCCGATTAAGTAACCAAAAACCATATCATATTTGGTATGTCCCTTATCCACAATCCGTTGCCACAGCACATTACCATCTTCATCCATTTTGGTTAAAAAAATTGCCAATAAAGAATCACCGCCCACTGCCGTCACGCCACCTAATAGCAAGTGATTGTCTGTTGTTGGAATAAATTTCACCCCATAATTATCTAGCGGTCGCAACAATGTTTTTTGCCAGAGTTGGTTGCCATTTTGGTCATATTTTGAGTACAGAATATCCGCCTGCCCGTTGGTTTCAATCGTATCAATTTCATAGAAAAAGTCATTGACAAAACTAATGTTTCTACCGTTTTGATTGAAGCTCAAGGAATTATCGACCGCTCCGTTATCATCTGTATTTAATACATTCAACATTTGACCGTCAGCACTACTCGTAGTGATTTGAAAAGTGCCTTCTCCTGCCGTTAGCGAGTAGGCGTCTTGACCGTAGTCGATGTAAACCTGCTCAGTTTGTTGGGCAAAAATTAAATTACATAAAAGGCATAAGAATAGACTGGAAAGGATGTGGACTTTCATAGTTTTTATTGTTTTTTATTGTTTTTTATTGAAAAAAAAGGACTTGTGCTGAAATGAGGATGTAAATTTAGGTAAAAATTTAGACAATGAGAAAAATTAAATAATGGTTCAAGACCTAATATTAAGTGCACTGCAACAAAAGTTTCTTTGCATTTAAAGCAAGAGGAGTTTGAGGATGAAAAATGATTTTGTAAAAATCATTTTTCATCCTCTATAATCCCACTCGCGTTGCCTGCGGCAACGCGCATTGTTTTTATTGGAGGTCGAAAATTTGCAATTTTCTCCCTCCTTAAAAACCAAAGAAACTTTTGCTACAGTGTATTAAGTACCTACGGTATGCACACAAATTACCTTGATTAAAAATCAAATAGAATTTTGTACATTTTCTGTCTTTTGTCCGCAAGCATCACGGAAAATATTTTTCAGATGGAGCAAAAACCTACATCGTCACAATCACCCCCTCACTCGGCGACATCTGCCCTGTCACCACTGCTGGTAGCACCTTCGCCAATCCTTTCAGTCCATCAATTTCTTTGAAATTCAACCACTGCCGCGACTTTGCTGCCGTTTCCAGCATGAATTTCGCCGTCCGTTGGTCAAAACCCGCAGGGCCCCAATCTTTCAACCGCTTTTGAATATGACCTGGCGCAAAGAAAAATTCGCTACGTTCGGTGATGATGCCTTTCTTTGGTCGGGCGTTCGTCCAATGCGTCAGACCAACGTTGACGGTCTTTTTCATATTGTCACCAAGCATGGTGTGTAAGGCAACTAATAACGACTGATTTCCAGACATATCCACGATGACGGTTGGTATTGTTGGGTCTATCTGACTCACCATTTCGTAGGCAATACTTTGGTCGTAGATGTCCAGATTCTTTACCATTTCCAAATTGCGGGAAGATGTGACGCCGATGGTATTTGGCGCATTTTCATCATCGTCAAACGCGTAGCCCAAGCCAATACTCGTCTTGCTGGAAGCACTCAATACCAAAATTTGTTGTGCGCCGTACCAATCGTTATCTTGCAAGGCATCCCAGATACAAAACGAAGTCAAATGTAGCGGAAAAAGTAAGGAACGTTCGCGGTCAAATGCTTTATTATAATTGGGTTCGGCATGGACACGGCGGTACATATTGTAGCCTGCGGGCAATTGTTTTCGATGCGCTGACCCATCAATAAATCGCTTATCAGAAATGCCGACGGGCTTCATTTTTAAATGTTTGGACGGCGAAAAATAGCCGAATAACCGGTCACCAACAGGAATTTCATCCACGTTAGATTCGACAACATCTGCGAAACCCCAAACGGGCAAGACGCCCCACCCTTCCGAGTTTTCTCCGACAGGTGGAAAAAATTTCCAGTAGCCAATTTGATCACCAACGACGGCGTACGTAATGTTGTTGGCAGAGAAGGCAAATTGGTCAATTTTCAATAAAATTTCTCCTTCACCAATTGCTAAATCTGCTTTTGGCGTTTCTTTGATACGGTCAACAAAATAAACTTTTTTATTAATCTGAAATTGTGGCGACTCAAATTCTTGCTTATCCGCTTTTTCAATTTCTTTGATATATTGGTGCAATTTCATCATGGCAGGAGGCGCGTAACCACGCATTTTTTTCAAAAGTGCCTGCTTCATTTCATCCTCTTTTGGCGCATTTTTTACCAAGGCTGTAAAACCATCCAAACGGCTTTTTAACAACCATTCTCCTATTTCTTTATACCCGCCCCAATTGAATTGATTCATCATCAAACCAAACTGCATTTTTATCCAATCTGTATCGTGATTCGGCAACGGAACCACGCCACAAATCTGATTTTTTTCTACTTCCTTTTCATAATTGGCTTCAATATGTGCGATAAAAGCGGCACTAAAAACGGGTTGATACGACCGCACCGTTTGTGGTGTAATCACCTTGCCATTAAAAACTGGAATCGACTCAATATCATAGCGAATCGGCGTGGCAGAACAATCGACATGAACATGATTGACGCTCGTTGGAATACTCCCCTCTTTTAAGGTAATCAGTTCTTTGTCAATGCTTTGTACCCTACCCAATCGAACTACATTTTTCACTCGCTGCAACGCTGCCAACTCCATTTTGCTGACGGTCGCCCCGTGAAACATTTTGGGTGTAAAATTTTTATCCAATCGCAATAAAACACCTGCAGTTTCCAGTTTTTCAAACAAATCCGGAATAGATTTCGACTTCGCAACTGCTTCCAATTGATTGGCTTGTGCTCCTATTGTTTTATAGAAAAAGTCCTCGGTTGGCTGAGTATTTTCCCGGTCAATCAACCACGCATCTCTGGAAATAATCCATGTGATATGGTCTGGGTTTACCCGATTTTTTAAAAGCCATAACATCGCGTCAATCCCCGTTTTACCACCACCGATGATGACAAAACCTTCGACTGATTTTTTGATGTGCACCAAATCGTTAATCGGCATAAATTGTACCTCTTCGGCTACACTAAAATTAGGTGTATGAGTCGAGGGCACAGACGTTTTCAAATAGGTCGCGTCCACGATTTTTTTATACTCGGTCACTTCAAACGCTTCTCCGGTCATTATGGACACAAATTTTCCAGCCCCTTGGTAATCGCACATTGGATAATATTTTACTCGTCCTGTCGGTAAAAATTTATGCCGCATCACCTCATCAAAATACGCACTCACCGAAGCCCCCGAAGCCAAATCGCCGAGGCCGATATTTAAGCCCGTCTTATCTTTTTCGCCACTACTCAATTCCATCGAATTGACACCATAAAATGCCGACGGTTGGTGCAACGTCACGAAAGGATAAGCCACATTCCAATGCCCTCCTGGTTTGGCGTATCTATCCACGATAATAATGTTCGCTTCTGTTTCCGATAAAATGGTGTCTGCGAAAGCCATACCGACCGCGCCGCTTCCAATGATGAGGTAATCCGTTTTGAGTTTCATATTTTATTATTGAAGGTCGAAAATTTTCATTTTTTTGGAGC
>CAYUNA010000196.1:0-7471 GCA_964445895.1 uncultured Saprospiraceae bacterium
TAAGTACATAAATAGTGTCATGTACTTATCTTATAAAGGCTTTCTTAGTTCAATGTTTAAATTTCTCTAGATTTTTTTAAAATTGAAAAGCTATTACCGTCGTCGTCGTCCCGAAAATTCCATTGCTTCCCCTTTCCCAAATCCATAGCTAATACCAAATGTGAAAAACCGTCCCCGCAGACTTCTTGCGAACGTATAAAAGTCTTCTTGAAAAATTTCACTCTCTCGAATGCGTGAGGCAAAAACGTCGCGTACGCTGATGTTTACAATCATTTTACCTTTTAAAATCTTCTTCCGCAGCCCCAAATCCATAAATAAATTATCGGAGATTGTGCCCTGTACGGTTTCTTGTTCTGACTGATATTGTCCTGTCATTTCAAAATCAATATCGGCGGGTAATTTGAATTTGGCGGTCAATTTAGAAGACCATTGATCTGCATCAAAATCGAAGGATGTTCCTTCCAACGTCCCTTCCCGTTTGAAATAAACATAGTTTACATCTCCGTTGAAAGTCAACCATTTGGCAGGTGTATATTTTCCGTTAAGTTCAACACCTGTTGATTTTTTTGTGCCGATATTTTCGGGTTGAAAAGTCGTTACATTATCTTGAAACGTAGAAATTCGTTCTACCACATCCGTTGTATAACGGTAATAAACACCAAAATTAAAGGATACTTTTTCGAAAATATAAATACTCGCTACCTCGTAAGAATCAGTAAATTCGGGCAGTAAATCAGGATTACCTGTACGGATAGAAAAGTTGTTTCTGATATTAAAAAATGGATTCAAATCCCATAAGCGCGGACGGAATATGCGCCGCGAATAACTACCTTGCAACGAAAATCTACTGGACACTTTGTAGGATGTCGCGGCACTTGGAAAGAAGTTGGTGAAGTTTTGATTGTTGCGCTCGTCAGTGTTGACCAAAAGCGTTCTTAAATCGGTGTTTTCAATACGCAGACCCAGTTTTAGTCCCCATTTTTCACCCTCGTATGCGCCCGTTCCATATACGCCCAAGACATCTTGATTGTATTCAAAAATATTGGTCAAATTGACATTTGGAACCAACTCCCCGTTGATTAAATCGCTGACCGCGAAGTCATTACTTACATTGTTTAGCACGTATTGCGCACCTGTTTCCAAAGTGATTTTCTCAGAAAATGGCTTCGTATAATCTACCGAAAACGTATACTTGGCTTCTTGGAAATCAGTCATGGTCTCTTGGTCATTTCCTGCTTCATCGCCTGTGATATTGACGTTGGTAAACTCCGAAGACAGGTCTTTTCCAAAGAAATTACCGAGCGCACTCATCAATAAAGTATGTTTTTTATCATCTTCAAAGCTCTTTTTATATTGCAATTCGTACCGCCACTTGGGATTGGTGGCTTCCGTTGTTTCTTCCCGAAACCACTCGCCGATTTCCGTCCCGGTTCCATCTATTTTTCTAAAGTCTGTGCGCGACGGTTGTTCTTCAACTTCGTAGGCAAAATTTCCCGAAAGGGTAATGACATTGAATTTATTAATATAATAATCTGTTCCTAAAACGACATTATAGAATGTCTCATTTCGAAACTCTGTGCCTTCGCTCAAAATAGATTCCAAAGTGTTTAAATCCTGATTGATATTGCGATTATCACGGGGCAATTCTCGATAACCAACGCCAATTTGACTAAACAAATTAAACTTCTCCGTCCGACGATTCAGACTCAATCCAATGCTATGATTATGTGGTGTCCCCGTATTCAAAGTAATCGAACCATTAACGCCTTTTCGCTCTTCTTTTTTGATAATTATGTTGATAATGCCCGATGTCCCTTCGGCTTCGTATTTTGCTGAGGGGTTGGTAATAACCTCTATTCGGTCAATCATATCAGCGGTAATTGTGCCGAGCGCATTGCCTTGTTCGCTTGCGATGACGGATGGTTTTCCATTGATTAAAATCTGCACGCCCGTACTCCCACGTAAGCTAATTTCCCCCTCAATATTTACATTAACTGACGGCACATTATTCAACACTTCTAAGGCACTTGCGCCGGTGCTACTAATGTCTTTACCGACGTTGAAAACACGCCGGTCGAGCTTAAACTCAGTACTGGATTTTTCTGCCCGTACTACGACTTCATCCAAGGTTTCACTGTCTTCAGAAAAGGAAATAATGCCTAAATTAATCTTATTATTTTCCACTGAAAATTCGGTAATTTTTTTGGTATTAAAACCGATAAAGCTAATCTCTACAAACACATCTGTCGTATTGACTGCAACGGAAAAATTACCATTCATATCAGTTGTGACACCTGTAATCGGTGCTTTGGTCGTTTTGTTGGCAATCATTACTGTCGCAAATTCCACTGGTTGTTGGCTATTGCTTTCGATGACTTGTCCAGAAATAATGACTTCCTGATTTTGTGCAGAAAGGTTAGGGATACTGATGAGAAAAAAGAAAATTGGGGTAATTAAGTGTACAATAAATTTCATAATAAGATTTTTTGATAAAAGAGACATTGATAAAATAGAAATGGCAAAGTAAAGTTCATTTATCCAATCAAACTAATATTTTCTTTGAACAACTAAAGTTAGCCCCCCAACGACATATCCAATTGTTGTTTAGGGGGTTGTTTTTGCTGTTTGCGGATTTCCTTTTTTCAATTCCTTCGGAAAACCTATTTTTGTGTTATGACCAAACAATTTTCTATCAAGGATATTTCTATCAAAGAAGTCATTTTCCAAATTGTCTTGCATGTTTTGGTATTCATTTCCTATTCTTTTGATAAGAATGAACCAGAAATACCTTTTTATAAAATTGCTTTTTTTCTCAATTATGCCGTTGCTGCTTTTGTAATTAATTATTTTTTGCTACCTCGTTTTTACGACAAAAGAAAGCAATTACAGTTTTTTAGTGGTGTTATTATGGTTATTGCTGCTGCGATTGTTGTGGAAGAGTTAGTCGTAGAAAAAATCTATTTTCCCGATACCAAAGGGCAGTGGTTTTCCAATGTTTTTTATACCTTATTGGATGTATTGCCGGTTATTACGATTTTATCAGGCTTCAAGTTTGCCTGGGATGCATTGGGTAAACAGCGCGAAGTAGATTCGTTGAAAGAAGTGGTCAGGGCGAGTGAATTACAGTTTCTAAAATCACAAATCAATCCACATTTTTTGTTCAATAATCTCAATAATTTATACGCTTATGCCATCGAGAAATCACCAAAAACGCCAGAAATTATTCTGGATTTATCAGGCGTCTTGCGGTATATGTTGTACGAGTGCAAGGAAAATTTTGTGTCTCTGCAAAAGGAAATAATTTGACAAATGATTCCTTAGAAAGCTCAAAAAATATCCGCAAAGAAATTTTCATTAAGTCTGGTTATGAACACCTTAAAGTGATGATTGACGATATTTTATACATACAATCTGACGCCGATTATACGGAGATATTTACGCCACAAAAAAGATATTTATCTACCGAGTCTCTACGATATTGGCTGGAAACATTGAATGACAACCAATTTGCGCGCATTCACAAATCTTACATTCTGAATACAGCAAAAATTGAGAAAATTGTTGGAAATCAGGTGTATTTAAATGCAACGACGATGATTCCAATTGGGCGGGCGTATAAGGAGGAATTTATTCGTTCGTATATACGGTGATTTTTTATAATAAATGTCTTTTAGTAATAAACTCACGTCGTTTTTCTTAATTTCGCCACAGGATTCTCAAAAAAAAATCATCCAATCAAAAAAACTTATATAAATTTATAGCATGAAATATTTAACTTTTACATTTTTTCTTCTTTTAGGAAATCTCTCTCAAGCTCAGGATTTTTATGACCTGAACACCATTCAAGACATCCGAATCACTTTTGCGGAAAGCAATTGGGATCAGCTGTTAGACAATGCTTACGCTACGACGGAAGACTATATCCTGGCACAAAGTGTCGAAATAAATGGGATTCTCTACGATAGTGTCGGCGTAAAATATAAGGGCAATAGTACTTATCAGCCGAATCAGACGAAAAACCCGTTTCATATCGAGTTGGACACTTATAAAGACCACCAACATGAAGCTTATACGGACATTAAATTGAGCAATGTGGCGAAAGACCCATCGTTTTTGCGAGAAGTTTTGTCGTATCAAATCTTACGACAATACATGGACGCCCCTTTGTCCAACTACGCAAATGTCTATGTAAACGGCAATTTGATTGGTTTGTACAGCAATTCAGAATCAATATCAAAAAAATTCGTCAATAGCCGTTTTTATTCTAAAAAGAACACTTTTGTTAAGTGTAATCCACCCGCAGGGGCGGGCCCGCAATCGAATGATTTTCCAAATTTAGTTTATTTGGGTACGGACAGCACCAACTATTATGATAGTTATGAACTCAAATCTGACGATGGTTGGGAGGAGTTGATTGACCTCTGTGACACGCTCGCAAATCATCCGGAGGCTATCGAACAAATTTTGGATGTGGATAGAGCTTTATGGATGTTGGCTTTTGATAATGTATTGGTCAATCTGGATAGTTACATCGGAGCGTTTGCTCAAAACTATTACTTATATCGCGATGATTATGGGCGTTTTTTGCCAGTCGTTTGGGATTTGAACGAGTCATTTGGAAAATTTTCTATGACGGGGTCTGGCAATTTGAACGGCACTACTCAAAAGCAACAAATGTCTCCATTCTTGGGGGAGAACGATGCTGACTTTCCATTGATTCAAAAATTGTTACAAAATCCAATGTATCGACGCATGTATATTGCACATTGCAAGACGATGCTGTTAGAAAATTTTGACGATGACAGTTATTTTACGACCGGACAGCAATTGCAAGATTTGATTGATGCATCCGTACAAGCCGATGATAATAAATTTTTCTCCTACGCTAATTTCACATCTAACCTAACGAATGATATCAATGGTGGTGGTGGTGGACCTGGCGGCGGGGCTACTCCAGGCATTACCAATCTGATGGATGGTCGAAATAACTATCTTTTGGGGTTATCAGATTTTTCGGCAACTGCTCCAACTATTGATAATATTGCCTTGTCAAGTTCAGCGCCTATCATCAATGAAACTTTGACGATTACAGCGGCTATCACAGATGAAAATACCGTTCTTTTAGGACATCGAAATGAAGTAGGCGCACCGTTCACTCGTATAGAAATGTTTGATGACGGCGCGCACAATGATGGTGCTGCAAATGATGGAATTTATGGTGTTGACCTCGAAATTACTGGCGCATTTACTCAATATTACATCTATGCTGAAAATGCTGACGCAGGAAAATTCTCTCCACAACGTGCTGAATATGAGTATCATACAATTACAGCGATGGTCTCTAACCCAACCGTTGGCGACTTGGTGATTAATGAGTTTATGGCAAGTAATGATGCGACGGTTAGTGACCAGGATGGTGAATTTGACGACTGGATTGAGTTGTACAATAATGGTACGGATGCGATTAATCTGGAAGGCTATTTCTTATCGGATGATGGGGAGGATTTGCAACAATGGGCTTTCCCTGCGGGCAGTTTTATTGATGCCAATGGTTATTTGATTATTTGGGCAGACGATGATGAAGAGCAAGATGGATTGCACGCCAATTTTAAATTGTCAGCAGCAGCAGAGTCTGTTTTCCTAGTTGATGTGGATGGAAATATTGTAGATGAAGTTACCTATTTTGACCAAACAGAGGATATCTCTTATGGTCGGTTTCCAAATGGAATCGGAAACTTTCAAACCATGAACCCTACGTTTAATGCTGAAAATGAAGGTACAGTTAGCACTTTTTCAGCTGATTTGGAAGGTTTGGTTTTAAAAGCATTTCCAAATCCAGCAACAAGTTCTTTTTACTTAGAAATTGATGGAAATAACGTACAAGAAAGAGAAGTCTTTGTTTATAATTTACAAGGACAAATCATTTTTGAAAATACGATTTTGGACAAGACGGAAATTGACGTTAATGACTGGACTTCGGGCATGTATATTGTACGAGTGGCAGATAGTTATTTGAAAATAGTAGTGGAGTAGTGTTCTGTTTGATTGACCAGATTTTAAAGGCGAAGCAAAAACTATCGCTTGACCCGACAAAAAATATTTTTGAGAATATGAATTATTTTTTGCAAGTTCAGTAGCGATGCTCTATCCGCCCGCACCACTGATATTTTTTTTCAGCGGCAATCATTTTGACTTTTTAGCAAAAAATCAAAATGATTGCCGCTATAACTAGAAATCCCGTGGTACAAACAAGTCTATTTTTTACCCAAAAAAACTTATGTTTGCACCCGATGATAAAATACCATACCAAAATAGATGGGCAACTGGTCGAAAAAGAGACCGCAGACGAAGCACATTGGATAAATATGGCACCACCATTTCAACCAGAAGAGTTGGAAGAAATTGCGCTGCGCTACGATATCCCAATGGATTTTCTGACAGATCCCCTCGATATTGACGAACGTTCGCGCTACGAACGGGAAGAAGAGGTGCGCTTAATTATCATCAATACGCCGCTGACCAATCCGTTAGGCGAAGACGTAGATGCTTTGTTTATCACCGTTCCAATTGGTATTATTTTGACCCCTGACCATGTTATCACCATTACCGCGTATGACAATCCGGTACTCGATTTATTTTTAAATAATAAAGTTAGATATTTCAATCCTGCCAATGAATCGCTTTTCGTTTTACAGATTTTAGAACGCACTGTTCTGCGATTTTTGACCTGCTTAAAACAACTCAACAAACAGCGCAACGTCATCGAAAAAGTATTGTATAATAGTAGTCGAAATAAGGAGTTGAGGCAATTGTTAAAAATAGAAAAAAGTTTGGTCTATTTAGTTAATTCATTGAGTGCCAATGAATTACTGAAGATGAAGATGAAGCGAACCGACTACTTAAAAATTCGCGACGACGAAGACCAAACCGACTTGTTTGAAGACATCATCATTGACAATTCGCAGGCTTTAGAGATGGCCAATGTCTATACCAACATCCTCAACGGAACGATGGATGCCTATGGTTCTATCATTTCCAACAACCTGAATATTACCATGAAACGGTTGACTTCTATCACGATTATTTTGATGGTACCGACCCTCGTAGCAAGTTTTTTTGGAATGAATGTCGAGATTCCATTCAATCAAGATAACCCTTACTATATTCTTGTCATTATCGGCGTTTCCTTATTAGCGAGCTTGCTGTTAATGTGGTATTTTAGCCGCAAAAGATTCTTTTAGCAATGGGCAATTAGCAATGTGCAATTTCAAAAATTACTTTCTTGTTTGGATGATTTTATGATGCTGAAAAGAATTTTTTTTTTAGTTCTTTACAATCCATGATAAGGGAATCAGCGACTTTTTGTTCCAAAAAATGGGTATCTCTAAGTAACGTGTAAACTAAGTTTTTTTATCTTTTTTAAGGGAGCAAAACGGTTTGCAAAAACCGTTTTGCTCCCTTAACACCCCAC
>CAYUNA010000197.1:0-7468 GCA_964445895.1 uncultured Saprospiraceae bacterium
CTCTCCCTTCATTCTTCTTTTAAAATGATAAACGATTTCTCCAGTTGTCCACTGAATGTTGTGCTTTGCTGACCCTTTTATTTTATTGGATTTCTCCATTTTTTTAAATGCCGCTTGAAATTCAGGATTATTAGAATTGATACTCAACAGCCCTTTTTGAAAACCAAAATAATAGTAATAATCACCCGACTCGATATACAGTTTCATCTTATCCAACTCATTGCCTGGATAATGAAATTCCAGGTAACCGGGTAATTTTTTCGCTAATTTTTGACCATTAAGTGCCGCAACACCAATTTCATTATTTTTTAAAACAAAAGACGCTAAATCATCATTCCATTCCATTGCCAATTCTGTCAATAAAAAAAATGGGGTTTCTTTGCCAAAATCAGTTGTCAGCGCGCCAGCATTGACCAATTGATGATAAGCGGCATCCCGCTTAGGACCAGCAGGAATAAGGTGAGTAATCAATGACTCATAAGTTTCTTTTTTATATTTGTTAATAGTCGTTCTATCTGCATTATTGGTCATTAAATCTGCCAACAAGATTTTCTGTAAAGACTTCGAAAATCCTGGAGAAAAAGTAGCGGCCCAATTGGTACTAATATCTGAGTTTGCAAGGCTAATCTCATTAAGTTGGGCTGCAGGAAATCCCGTTTGCATTTGACCAAATATTTGAAGGTTTATCCCTTCTAAATTAGGGCAAATATCAAACTTCCCATTGGCAACCAAAGTGGCTGTTTGACAGGCAAAAGTTAATTGATTACCAGACATTTTTTCATCTCTCAGTCGAGCAGCATCACCAAAAACAAAGGCATCGTTTGCCAAATCATACCGAATAACACCAGGTGCTTCAAAAATCGGGCGGTCTTTTTTGAATTCCTTCGGCATCAACAAAGCAGCGTAATTCTGCTTGGTTTCTTTACTCAAATAAATTCCCGTAAAAAGTGTATTTCCAGCCTTACTTTTAGGCGTTTCATTGGCCACCAACATCTTGTTTTTGTCCCCGTTAAATTCAACTGCAAACCATTCCTGATTTTTTAAAACTGGCACATCCAATTGAGCAAATCCATCAAATCTAAGGTGTTTGTCAGAAGATTTAAAAGCAATTTCTCCTTGATAACGAGTTTTTTCAGCTAAATAAAAGTCATCAGATGAAGCCAATGCGGTCTTTCCCGAAGTTTCGTAGGTTAGGTTGCCTGTCTTATCTTTCCCCATTTGTTTGCCAACAATATTGGTAAAATTAATGACTTGTTTTTTCGACGGTATGGAATAGTCATAACGCCCAACTGCTGTAAAATGATGCCTGCTGCTAATATTAACAGTTGCCTGATAAATGCTATGGTAATGATTTTCAAAATCTGCTAAAATTTCCGCGTTTTCTAACTGCTTAACATACCCATCAGCATTGATTTTTACATGATTTTTTGCTGGATAAACCAAGGCATCTGCAACCAAAATAAATGGGACTCCTTTGATGTTCATTTCACTCGTTTCAAAGTCATAATTGGCAGTAGTTCCTTCAAATTTTAAAGAGTCCTGACTTGGATGAGTAGAAATAAAAGTACCTTTTTTGCCCGATTCTGCGACTAAAGTCAAGGCTTTTTTACCCAAATCCCATTCAAATTCGTTGAGGGTCGTAATGTATTGATTGTAAGGCATTGCGGTAATTGACGTTGCATTATTCGCTTTAAAACGCCCTTTTTTACTTTCAAAATCAATCTTCCCATTGAGGTCACGCGTATCAAATGCCACTCCATCGTCTTGCAATGTTTTAATTTTTAAATCTGTTTTTTCTGTCGTTACGGACGTACTTCCGAAAGAGAACAAATTCGCTGTCATTTCGCCTTGCGACCATTCAAAAATGCCCTTTCCTTTCAAACCATCGGGCGTATAAATCAACATTCCACCAATTTGATGCTCTCCATCATTAAACAAATGGAAGGATTTATTTTGTGAATTGATGAACATGCTATCCGATTTTGGCAACCAATTAATTTCGACCGCCTCGCCATAAGCTTCTGGAATTGAGCGTTCTGCATCTGCTTTAAGATAAAACGAATCTGCGGTACAAATGAGTTCGTCTGGTTTGAAAATAATGTCTTCCGAAAGCAATGTCGTCGCTTCGTATTTCAATTCCCCCTTTCCTTCCAAACCTCGATTACTCAATTGAATATTGCCTTTGAACGCTCCCTTTTCCAGATAAGTTGAATACCCTTCTTCTGGCGTTTTGGTAACAAATCCAAGAGATCGGTCATGTTTTTGAAAAACAATAGTTTCCTCAAAATCAGGAAAAATACCACTCGAAATTAGCTTGCCTCTAAAATTTAAATCACTCTCCGTAAAATTAGCTAAGCTATTGAATTGAAATTCTTCGAGTTCAAAATAAAAATCTTCTTTTTGATAGCAATCTCCTTGTTCGTTGTTCAAATCATAATAAATATGCGCCGCCCGAGTACTTCTAAACGCTGGAAAATTAGCAATTAACTCTCGTCCAGACTTGTTTTCCGGGGCATTGACAAACAAAATACCTGATACATTTTCAATCCTTGAAGTCACTCCAATGCCTGATGGTTTGCCCTGTTTTTCAACTGAATTATCAGCGATAAAAAAATCTAAAAAATGGATAGAATCCATCTCTATTTGAAATTTATCATAGTCAAAAGCCATGTCTTTCCCCGTGAAATTGGCGAATCCTGCAAATACTTTTCCGTCAAATTCTGTATTCCTATTTTCTCCTATTGAGATTTGTTTTTTCTTAGGTTTTATGCCCACCATTTGCCGTTGTTGAATAGGCATGTTCTTCACCCCTTCCAACTGTAATTCCTTCGTTTTCAAACAGATACGACCATTCGTGGTTTCACTTTCAGATATTATTTTTAAAATATCAGCATCTTTTGTTTTTTTAGAAGCCTTTACATATTGAAATAATTTATCATAAATATGCACCTCCTTTTTCGTCAAATCGTATTGCAAAAATCCGTAAGATTCCAAATCAAAAAGCAACGATTTGATATGACTTTCTGTAAATTTTGGATTGATGTATTGTGCTAATTTTTCTATCGGTAAAATAGTCGTGCCTTCTGCTTCTGACAACAATTTCATTTTGACCATTGGATGATAATCCGCAATATTTTGAATTCGGTAAAAATAGTCCGCATCAAAATAATCAGAAGATTCAAAATGGATTCTTCGCTTGCCAGACATCACATCATGGCTTGGGCTAATAACGACCGCATTTTCGGTAGCTAACCAATGAACTTGGTCAGAAAAAATAAACAACTTATGATAGGAATCGTAAAAAGGGCTGCGCGTCAGTGAACGTTGACCACTATATAAAATCATTTTTTTCTCTGGCTGAAACTTAACATTGATGCCAGGATGAAAAATAGAATCTTTTTCCAAATAAATAGACACCTTAACTTTCTGTCCACTGATATCTCCATTTTCTTTGTATCGAAAATTCTGCCCATCCAACCTGAAAACCAACTGATTTTGGTCATTACGCTGTTCGATGATAGTGTTTTCTGTAGTAGGATTCTCAACAATAGTCAATCC
The DNA here is from genome assembly GCA_964445895.1 of uncultured Saprospiraceae bacterium. Lineage (GTDB taxonomy): Bacteria > Bacteroidota > Bacteroidia > Chitinophagales > Saprospiraceae > CAYUNA01. The sequence goes on from CAYUNA010000197.1 coordinate 3,559, forward strand.
TTTGATTCCAGAATAGTCAAAATTAATTGTAGTCGATTCTTCCCAAATTTCTGTTAATATACAAGACTCTTTTTCCATTAACTTTTCCAAGTTACCAGCCTTAAACTTTCGCCAAAATTTTTGCTTAGGGTATGTAAAACCTGTCAATAAAACCATTACTATAATAGTAATTGACAAACATAGTGCTAGTTTGTTCATAAGAATTTATCTGTACGTTTTTGTTTTTAAATATCCTTTTATGTAGAATGATGAAAGCGAATAGCGGAAGAAATTCTTTCAATAGACTTTATGTGCCACGGAAGTAGCCACCAGATTATTTTCTGTCGTAAAGAATTTCATACCATGAACGGTGGTAGAGTAAGTACACTGTAAAGTAAGTTTCTTTGAATTAGGAGAAGCGAGAAAATCGCAAGATTTTCGAGCTTCAAACACCTCACTCCCCCGCGCCTGCGGCGCGGGGGAGTGAGGTGTTAAGGGAGCAAAACGGTTTTTGCAAACCGTTTTGCTCCCTTAAAATCCATTTGTAAAAAAGCTAAAGAAACTTAATTTACAAAGTAGTAAGTTATTTACCGTTCTTAAATCGGATAAGGGAAATGTGTGTTGGTAGATTCTCGAAAATTAAATGGCTAGAATAGTAGATATGGTGCAAATTTATATAAATTGAAAGATTGAAGCAAAATTTTCCAGAAAAACCAATCATTAACAACTTTCACACGTGATAAAAACATACAATATGCTACAATATACGTATAAACACTTAGCTTAATATATAGTTATTGAAACAGGAAATTAGCCTTAAACCATTCGCTTATGCCAGCTATCTCCTAACTTCTTAATCCAAGCGGTCTCAAACTCGCCTTTATTTTTCACTAAATTATCAAAAACGAGCGTTTCTCCATTAATCTTACCATCTGCAAAAAGTTGGGCAAACTCCTCTCGTGGTGCCGCTTTGATTGCTCCATTTTCTTGATAAGTAAACGTCATTCTATCAAACAGATTTAAGTCAAATACTTGTTCTAAATGCTGGATAAAATGCACCGATTTGTCAATAGAACAACCACTCGCACCCGCTTGACTTTCATCAACCATTAAAATAATAAAACGTTGGTCACGCAATTCGCCATAAGCGCGCAAAGCTTGATTGTGAGCAGTCCATTGCTTAGTGAATTGCTGGATGTGAGCCTTAATTTCTGTAGTTTTTTCCGTTGGGATAAGTTGATTGGCTTGGTAAATCCAAATGCGGGAAGTCGGTGGGAAGCTTTCGTAATTACTCATACTTTTTTTTGCAAGAGTACGGTAGAATTTTTTTAAAACAAAGAAAAAGGGAAATAAAAGACCCAACAAGTCCCTTATTTCCCTCTTAATCAACCAGTCAAAACAACCAGCCTCAATTCAACAATTCAGCCCTTCATTTAGCTGAATAATTGACATATTCTTTATCGATATATTTATGCAATTCATCGACATTGTTAAATTTATCAAAGATTTCTTTAAATTCTGGATTGTTTCGTTTTGCTGCCGTAGCGACTACGTTATGCAACACATCTTTGTCCGTAATCGTCTCGCCGCTAAGGATAATCAAACGTTCAACAACATTGCGGAGTTCCCGAATATTACCAGTCCAATTCACATTTTGCAAGGCAATCAACGCTTCTTTCGACACCTTCTTTGGACTAACGCCGTACTCATTACAAATCTGTCCGATGAAATGTTCCACCAACGCCGGAATGTCCTCTCTTCGTTGGTTCAAACTCGGTACTTCAAAAATAATCACTGCCAGGCGGTGGTATAAATCCTCGCGAAATCGCCCCGTCCGAATCATTTCCCGAAGGTTTTGATTCGTCGCTGCAACCACACGCACATCTACCTTTATCGGTTTGTCGCCACCTACGCGAGTGATGATATTTTCTTGTAATGCCCGTAGAACTTTAGCTTGAGCAGAAAGACTCATGTCCCCGATTTCATCCAAAAATATCGTACCGCCGTTGGCTTGCTCAAATTTTCCAATCCGCTGCTTGTGTGCGGAGGTAAACGAGCCTTTTTCGTGCCCAAACAACTCACTTTCAATAAGTTCCGAAGGAATCGCTGCACAGTTCACTTCAACAATATTCGCCGCGTTTCGATTACTTTTTTCGTGCAACCAACGCGCCACCAACTCTTTACCAGAACCATTTGGTCCGGTAATCAAGCAACGTGCTTCCGTGGGTGCGACGGTATCAATCGTCTTTTTAATCTTAGTAATCGCATCAGATTCACCAATAATCTGCTGTACTTTGCTTTTCGAAACTTTACGCTTCAAAACTTTCGTCTCGGTAATCAGACTCGACTTGTCCATTGCATTCCGAATCGTAATCAACATCCGATTCAAATCTGGCGGTTTGCTGATAAAATCGAATGCCCCCTTCTTCACCGCATCAACTGCGGTATCAATATTGGCGTGCCCGGAAATCATAATTGTCGGCGTATCAGGTGCCAACAATTGAATGCGTTCTAAGGCTTCCATGCCATCCATTTTAGGCATTTTGATGTCCATAATAATGACATCATATTTATCTTTTTTGAGTTTTACCAAACATTCCAGCCCATCAGAAGCTTCATCTACTTTGTATTTCTCAAACTCCAAAATGTCTTTAAGCGTTCGGCGGATACTCGGTTCGTCGTCAACAATTAAAATTTTTGCCATAAGTGCGATATGTCTTTAAGATTATAGTGTAAAAAGTGTTGTTAATTGTGTATGATTATCAAAAGTACATTTATTATTGCAAAAAATGCAAGAAAATCGCTACTGATATTTAATTAAAAAAGGTAAGCATTTTTAAATCAGTCGCTTATTGATATAATTAAATTTATATATATAACTCAATTACTGGGCCAAAATTAGTAAAATTGTAGGGAGTTCCAGTAACACATGAAATTATTTTTAATATATTTTTGGAAGGATGAAGCAAAATTAGGAAATTTCGTCGATTATTCTCAACATTAATAGGAGTAAAATTTGCTTCTAAGGATTTGAGTATAGTAGCCGCTATTTATTTTTAAATCCTTTCCAAACCACACCAACATTTACCCGATCGGCTTTCCCTATATTTTTCCCAGAAAGAAACTTAGCTCCACCAACAAATGCACCGAAATGTGGTGTGATGCCATAATAAACCGTGCCACCAAGTTTGACAAATTGCGACCCCTCGCCTGCCGTAATTGATTGGTTAACGCCGCTATTAAAGGTATGGAAAAAGTCTAACCACGCATCAAAATACAACTTGCGACCGCCCCACCCTGCTCGAAAAACTGCTGGAATACCCAAATTTGCAATCGGTACAAAACGAAACTCAATCCCACTTTGCAAATGCACAAACCATCCATTATTCGATTGATATTGCATCATATATCGCAATAAAAAACTAACCGCTTTCTCTCCAATTGGATTTTCCAAATTCACATCATAATCCCCTATCGGAAAGCTAAAACCAATGCCGGTTATTTTTGATAATTTACCGTGTGAATACTCCTTTGTTTGGTTCTTAAATTTTATCGCCAAAATCGCATCCTGTAAACTTTTTTCATCCACCGTCCAAACATAAGGTACAGATACAACCAAATTAAATCGACTTCCCAATCCATGCGCTACATAAAGACTCGCCGTCTTAGTTACCAATTCTCTATCTTCCAAATCACCGCCAAACCAATATTGCGTATACTTTTCGTAAGCATACGTCAACGCTATGTCTGTTTCATTTTTGCCTTTCATAAAACCATCAAATGGTCCTTGAGCGAAAATAATTGCAGGGAAAAATGAAAGTAGGAAAATAAAATATTTCATATTCTAAAATAAAAAAATTGAAGCGTATTACACTGTAAAGTAAGTTTCTTTGAATTAGGAGAAGTGATTTTCTTCCTCAAGTCCTACTTA
>CAYUNA010000198.1:0-7467 GCA_964445895.1 uncultured Saprospiraceae bacterium
GAAAAATGGCTTTAGCCATTTTTCGAAAATACAAAATTACTTTTTACACAATGTACTTAATCAGATTAAACTTTATGAATGAGGTTGAGCTATTTTAAAGCCGCTGTCAAGCATTTTGTAATCAGTTAAAACTAAAACTATTTAAAAATATGAAAATTTACGCTATCTTATTGATGATGGGAACGCTGGCATTATTCGCCAGTTGTGATAAACAAGAAGAACAAGTACCTTCTTTTGTTCATTTTGACAAAGTTACCATCGAGCAAAATCCCGATGCTTCGCCTTTTCAGGGGAGTTTGCGGCAGGAGATTCCCAATGTCTACGTCAACATTCGTGAGGAGTCTGTCAACGATGCAGGGCAGGATTTGGGCTATCAAAATATTCCGGCTACTTTTCCATTTTTAGGGACTGGACCAAGTACCATTCGGGTACGTCCTGCGGTGCCAATTAATGCGACAAGTACTTCGATTATTGAATACCCATTTTTTGAAACCATCCTTTTGGAAGGGTATGAGTTGACGGCTTTGGAAGTAGATACGATTTCGTTGGTGACCCGATATAGAAGTAGCGAAGAAATCGACATTCGGTTCAATGAGGATTTTGAACAAAATAGTAGCATCTTTCGAGAATATGCGACTCCAGAAATGGAAGGGCTGTTAGAAAATCAAACCGATGATGTTTATGAAGGCACTCAATCTGGTCGTATTCATTTGGATACAGCCAATGTCTCTATTGATGTGGCTACTGTCGGGATTTATGGGTTGGACCTTAACGAACCTTACTTGGAAATGGATTATAAAACAGATGTTATCCTGAGATTTGGTTTGATTGGAAACGATGGTGGCAATAAGGATTTTGTGGAAATTGGTGGTGTACTCCCTAAAGAAAACTGGAATAAAGTCTATTTTCAATTAAAAAACGCCGTTTCTAATTTGCAAGCACGAGGATTTGAAAACTTTCAACTTTATTATGCTGCGACTATTCTCGGCACTGATTTGACCGAAGCCGATATTCATTTAGATAATATCAAATTGTTAAAACAGAAATAAGCGAGTTGCAAGACTATGCGGAAAACGGACACCAAACTTTACAAAGTTGCGGATTACTTCATGGCAATGCTCGCTTGGGCTTGCTTTTTTGTGTATCGAAAGGTCGCTGTTGAAGGACAATTGTTGAGTTTGGATATTTTGCACGACTTGAAATTTTACTTTGGGATTTTACTGATTCCACTGGGATGGTCGTTGTTTTATCATATCTTTGATGACTATCGAGACATCTATAGACTGTCGCGTTTATCGACGTTAGCCAGGACGTTTTTTTTGAGTCTTTTTGGGGTTTTATTCCTTTTTTTTAGTTTGGTTTTGGATGATGTAGTGAAAGATTATACCACTTATTATACCTCATTTGCGGTGTTATTTGGACTGCATTTTATTTTTACGGCATTTGTCAGAATGATACTGTTAACGATGGCACATCGACGGTTGCGGTCAGGGAAAGTAGCGTTTCGGACGTTGGTCATTGGTGGAAATGCACAGGCGGTAAAGTTGTATCGAGACATTGTAGAGAAGAAGGAAGGCTATGGATATAATTTTTTAGGATTTGTCTGTGTCAATGGTCAAAATAAGCCGCCTCTGAGTGATTTTTTACCAGAAATGGGTAAGTTTCCACAATTGGCACAACTCATTCAAGACCACAATATTGAGGAAATTATCATTGCAATTGAAACTTCCGAACATCAAATTTTAAAAGAAATTCTCAATGTTTTATACGATTTTGATGAGCAGATTTCTATCAAAATCATACCGGATATGTACGACATTCTATTGGGTTCAGTAAAAATGAACGCGGTATATGGTGCCGTTTTGATTCCCATCAAACAAGAATTATTACCTAAATGGCAGCGATTGGTGAAACGGATACTGGATGTGACGGTATCGTTTTCAGTATTAGTTGTACTCGCACCTGTTTACTTGTTTATTATTTTTAAAGTAAAACGCTCGTCAAAAGGGCCACTTTTTTACAAACAAGAACGACTGGGTTTCAACCATAAACCGTTTCATATCATTAAGTTTAGGTCGATGTACACGGATGCCGAAGCAGCTGGTCCACAGTTGTCTTCCGAAAATGACCCTCGAATTACTCCCTGGGGCGTGACGATGCGGAAGTACCGACTGGATGAATTACCCAATTTTTGGAATGTTCTGGTCGGGGATATGTCGCTCGTTGGTCCACGTCCAGAACGGCAGTTTTACATTGACAAAATCATGGAACGTGCGCCACATTACAAGCACTTATTGAAGGTTCGCCCAGGCATTACCTCATGGGGACAAGTCAAATACGGCTATGCCAGCGATGTTGATGAAATGGTGCAACGGCTTCGATTTGACCTTTTATATATTGAAAATATGTCGCTCGCACTGGATTTCAAAATTATGATTTATACGGTTATGGTTTTGCTTGAAGGCCGCGGGAAATAATGTGGCGCAATTTTTTAAATTGCGTCACGTCATTATAAAATAGCAAATTACAATTATGAAAATAACTTTAAAACGTATTGACGATGCCTTCCAGATGGAAGCAACAAATGAAAATGGCAATGTGACCTACACCGACGGTTCGCCCGCAATTGGTGGCAGCAACAAGGCGATGCGCCCGATGCAGTTGATGTTAGTGGGATTGGGGAGTTGTAGCAGCATCGACATCATTCATTTATTGAAAAAACAGCGGCAGCCGTTGGATGATATTCAGATTGAGATTAATGCAGAACGAGAGGAGGACAAAATCCCATCTTTGTTTACTAAAATAATAATTCACTATAAGCTATTCGGGGATTTGGATGAGAAAAAAGTAGAACGGGCAGTACGTTTGTCAATGGAAAAATATTGCTCGGTGGCGAAGATTTTGGAGAAGGGGGCGGAGATTGTCTGGGGGTATGAGATTGTGAAATAGTAGGATGATTTTTAGGCTAATCTGAAAAATAGACGGTTAAATTTTTTAATTTAAAACATGGCAAATGTCATTACCACAAAACTTATTAAAAGAACTAAAGTCAGAAGCCGCCGTCACTCGCCGATACTTGGCAAGCGTCCCTTTTGATAAAGCGGACTGGCAACCTCATTCCAAATCCGAAAAGTTGGGACGATTGGCGATTCACCTCGCGGAAATAGTCGCTTGGTGGAAAGAAGTGATTCTCAATGAGGAGCTTGATTTCATTGATTTTGAACCTGAAAATATCCAATCTACCGAAGAGTTACTCGCTTTTTTTGATGGGTTATTACAAGAGGCAGAAACTGCACTCAATGGCGCGACCGACGAAGATTTTGAAAAAAACTGGACAATGCGGTACGGAGACGATATTCTTTTTACTTTGCCGAAAAATCAGGTGGTTCGTATTTTTTGTATGAATCATTTTGTGCATCATCGGGCGCAGTTGGGCGTATATTTGCGGATGCTGGACATTCCTGTTCCAGCAGCGTATGGACCTTCTGCCGACGATTACAACATTACGTTAATCAATCCATTTTGATGAAAAATAAATTCGCTACGAACGCAATTCGTTCTCAAACAAAACGCTCTCAATATCGCGAGCATAGTGTTCCGTTGTACTTGACTTCCAGCTTCGTTTTTCCATCGGCAGAAAACATGAGTGACACCTTCGAGGGGAAGGAAAAAGGCATCATTTACTCTCGATATAGCAATCCAAATACTGATGAATTTATTCAGAAAGTATGTGAAATGGAAGGTGCAGAAGCAGGCTTCGCGACGGCGACTGGCATGGCAGCCGTTTTTGCGAGTATGGCAGCTTTTCTGGTATCGGGTGATCATGTGATAGCGTCGCGGGCGGTATTTGGTTCGACCCATCAGATTTTGACGAATTTTTTGTCCAATTGGGGCATCACATTTACTTACGTTGACCCAACCGACGTGGATAGCTGGGAAAAAAGCATTCAACCCAATACCAAAATGATGGTTTTGGAAACGCCATCCAACCCTGGATTGACCTTAGTGAATTTGAAAAAAGCAGGAAAACTTGCCAAAAAACACAACCTACTCTTGAATGTAGATAATTGTTTTGCGACCCCTTATATCCAAAATCCAGTAGAGTATGGCGCCGATTTAGTCGTTCATTCTGCTACCAAATTTATGGATGGGCAAGGACGAGTTTTAGGAGGAATTGTCGTTGGCAAACAAGAACTGATTGATAAAGTAATGACCTTTTGTCGGCATACAGGACCTGCGATGTCGCCGTTCAATGCGTGGGTTTTATCCAAAAGTTTGGAGACGTTGAGTTTGCGGATAGAACGACATTGTGCCAATGCATTGCTATTGGCGCAATTTTTAGAAAAATCAAAGCACGTCAGAATGGTGCTTTACCCTCATTTAAAATCGCATCCTCAATACAAATTAGCTAAAAAGCAAATGCGCTTAGGCGGTAGTTTGGTGACCTTTGAAATCAAAGGCGGATGTAAGCGAAGTATGCGATTTTTGAATGCCATAAAGATGTGTTCTTTAACGTCTAATCTTGGAGATTCGCGTACAATAGTGACCCATCCGACTTCGACCACGCATTCTAAATTAACGGAAGAGGAACGATTAGCGGCAGGAATTACTCCTGGAATGGTTCGGATTTCTGTAGGTTTGGAGGATGTGGAAGATATTATCCAAGATGTAAAACAGGCGTTGAAAGCCAGTTAGTAACACGCTACTTTAGTAGCATGGCAGAATAATTTTTATCGAAAATTTTTACCATGAAAAACACGATTTTTACCCTATTGAAAACAGCACTGTTCTCAACTTTAGTTCTTTTAATTAGTTGTCAAAATGAAACACCTAAAGTGACTGAAATTCCAGAGAAAATAGCAGAAAATATTGTTTTTGTAGGAACTTACACTGAAAAAGAACCGCATGTGAATGGCAAAGCAGAAGGAATTTATGTGTACAAAATGAATCCTAAAACGGGTGAACTCACTTATTTAAATAAGGTAGAAGAACGACCCAATCCTTCGTATTTAACCGTTCATCCCAATCAAAAATTCCTTTACGCCGTCAATGAAACAGGGGAAGGAACGGTCTCTGCATTTTCAATTGAACCAGAAACGTATCAATTGAAATCACTCAATCAGGTGTCCGCAAAAGGAAAAGCTCCTTGCTATATCAGTACGGATGCAAAAGGCAAATATGCTTTTACGGCGAACTATGTTACGGGCAATGTGGGGTTATTTCCTATTCAAGAAGATGGTCGAGTAGGGGAGGCAGTTGCTGTTTTGAATCACGAAAAAAGTAAAAGTAAGCATCCACGACAGGAAGCGGCACATGCGCATTTCTTTGCACCAAAGCCGAATAGTGACTATGCGTATGCAGTTGATTTGGGCTTAGATAAAATTTATCAATATCAGGTGGATGCTAAAAACGGTGGATTATTACTCGTTGGCACAACTTCGATGAAAGGTGAAGATGCGGGGTCACGGCATTTGATTTGGCATCCGAAAAAAGAATGGGGGTATGTGATTAATGAATTAAATGGGACTATTGAAGGATTTAAACAAGGCGAAAAGGCAACGGAATTGACGCATTTTCAAACGATAAACACGCTAGCTGACTCGACCGCAACGAATGCGTCTTGCGCAGATATTCACATTACGCCCAATGGAAAATTTTTATACGGAAGCAATCGCGGTGAATACAACAGCTTGGCGATGTATCAAATCAATCAGCAGACTGGCGAACTAACTTTTTTGGGAAACCAATCAACGAAAGGTAAAACACCGCGTAATTTTGTTATTTCTAAAGATGGACAATTTCTTTTAGTTGCCAATCAAGATTCCGATAATATTGTGACGTTTAAAATCAATCAAGAGACTGGTAAGTTGGAAGATACAGGATTGGAAGTGAAGGTAATGACGCCGGTTTGTTTGCAGTTTTTGTAAATTTTAATTGACTAAGTGAAAAGAATTTAATAAGTTGAGCCATAATGCGCCGTGATTTTTTCTTGTAAAAAGTTTTAAAAATCGGTGCATAGCCCTGTTACGGACTTATTTTTAAAGGTTTTTAGAAGGAAAAAGGACAAGTATAATGGCTCAAGTTATTGAATCCTTTTCACTAACCAACTAACTCATTGAAAAATAATCAACCATATTGCCTTATGCCTTGGATTCATTTCCACGTTTCCAACAATGGAACGGCTAAGGCTTGCTGCGTCGCCAACATCCCTTATGGCAGTATCAATGAGGAAAGTTTGGACGAAATTTGGCAAGGAGAAGCCATCAGTAAGTTGCGGGCAAAATTTTTAAAAGGCGAAAAAGATAAACGTTGTGCGCAGTGCATTCATCGGGAAGCAGCAGGTGGGAAAAGTATTCGGCAAGAGACTTTTGAGCGATTTCCGAGTGTGGAAGTGATTGATAATCAGGTGGATTTACCGATATATTTTGATATTCGATTTTCTAATGTTTGCAATTTTAGATGCCGAACTTGTTGGCATGGGGCGAGTTCAAAATGGTTTGCAGATGCGAAGGTTTTAGGGACAAATCTGGGTGAAAAAGCTATTCTAAAAAACGTCAATGACTTTGATGATTTTATTAAAAAAACGGGCAAGGCATTGTTAAATGCTCAAGAAATCTACTTCGCAGGTGGCGAACCGTTGGCTACCGAAGAACATTATTTGTTATTAGAATGGCTAATTGAAAATCAAGCGACCAACGTCCGATTACGATACAATACCAACTTTTCGATGCTACAGTTCAAGCAATGGAAGGTGTTGGAATTATGGGCACAGTTTCCAAAAGTAGAAATTTTAGCCAGTATTGATGCAAGCGAAGAGTTAGGCGAATACATTCGAAAAGAGATGGTTTGGACGACAATTTTGGACAATCGAGAGAAAATTCGAGCACTGCCACATTTAGATTTCAAACTCGCGCCGACGGTTTCTATTTTAAATATTGAACACTTACCAACACTGTATTTGCAAAGTTTGGAATCAAAAATGATTGAGCCGGATGATTTTTATATCAATATTTTAGAACGCCCTTTTTACTATAATATTCAAGCATTGCCAATTGAAAAGAAAGCTAATGTGCGCACTACTTTTGAAAAATTTCTAAATGAAAATGTACTTTCTGAAAAGATAATTGGACAATTTGAGGAGATATTGGCGTTTATGGAAAAGGAAGATAAATCGAAATACTGGACGAAGTTTTTACAGGAAACGGGGAAATTGGATGAATTGAGAGGGGAAAATTTTACGGAGCTCAACCTAAGTAGATGACGGTATTTATGTTGATAATAAAAACAGCGGATAAATTTTCTCTAATTTGGCTTTGAAAACCGCGAATAGCCTTAGCTCTTCAAGGCTTTTCAAAGTGAAATTAGAGAGAATTTTGCCCTGTTTTTATAGCAAGATAAATATCGACATCTACTTAAGGAACGCGAAGTAAATAACTTCACATTCTTGAGCGGATATTTTGTTCTCAT
>CAYUNA010000199.1:0-7465 GCA_964445895.1 uncultured Saprospiraceae bacterium
ATTGGACAAGAGGAAGTTAGTGCCTGATGTGTATTTTTTTGTAACAAAAGTTTCTTTAAATTATTAGGAGGGAGAAAATTGCAAATTTTCGACCTCCAAAAAAAACAGTGCGCTTTGCCTGCGGCAAAGCGGGTGTGGGTGTTAAGGGTCAGGAACGAGTTTTACAAACTCATTCCTGACCCTTAAAATCCTTTTCTAAAAAACATTCAAAAACTTACTTTAAACGGTACTTAATCTAAACCCACAAAAACGCCATTATCCCAAGGCCTCCTTATACGTTTTCAAACACCGTTCCCGCGCCATTTTATGGTCAACGATTGGTTCAGGATAAGCATCCGTTCCATATTCTGGCACCCAATGCTTGGTGTATTTTAAGTTCTTATCAAATTTTTTCAACTGCGATTCTGGATTAAAAATTCGAAAATAAGGCGCCGCATCCGTTCCACAGCCCGCTGCCCACTGCCAACCGCCATTATTACTCGCGAGGTCAAAATCCAACAATTTTTCGGCAAAATACGCTTCGCCCCACTGCCAATTGATGAGCAAGTGTTTTGTCAAAAAACTCGCAACAACCATACGGACACGGTTGTGCATATGCCCCGTTTCATTAAGTTCACGCATGCCAGCATCGACCATCGGATAGCCCGTTTTTCCTGCACACCAAGCTTTGAATTCAGTTTCGTCATTGCGCCATTCGATAGCTTCGTATTTCGCCCGAAATGGCGCTTTTTCGACATGTGGAAAATGATGTAAAATCTGTGAATAGAAATCTCGCCAAATCAATTCACTTAAAAATGTAGCGTTTAATTTCTGGGCTTTTCGAGCCTTTTCTCGAATGCTAATTGTGCCATGTCGAAAATGAATACCAAGCCGTGAAGTTCCTTCTCTTGCTGGATAATCGCGGTCTTCATCATAATTTTTAATAACCTTTTGCTTAACCGTTTTATCGGGAATTTCAATATTTGCCGCCTCAAATCCCATCTCCTTTAACGTCGGTATATTCAGTGGTTTGGTGTCTAATAAATTGGCGAAATACTTTTGATTGGGATACGGAGCAAAATAATAGGACGTTGTTTCTTCGACACCATTTTCATTCGTAAAACTCCAGGATTTTTCTTCTAATTTCGCTCGCCAAACTTTACTGTAAGGTGTAAAAACAACATACGGATTTCCGTCCTTTTTGACGACTTCTTCTTTTTCAAAAATTACGTGGTCTTTATAAGTGTGGAAACCAATTTCCTTTTCAGACAACATCTTCTTAATCGTCTCGTCTCTATTTATGGCATAAGATTCAAAATCGTGATTGGTAAAGACATTTTGCACCTCATATTCTTTTAAAATATTTGCCCATATCTCTTCGGGAGTGCCGTATTTTATCAAAATGGAACTTCCTAAGTCAGCTAATTCTTTTGACAATTCAGATAAGGTATTTTGCAAAAATTCTACTCTCGCATCTTCTTTATTTTCTAATTTATCTAAAATATTTTTATCAAAAATGAAGATTGGCAGTACGGGAAAATCACTTTTTAGAGCGTGATAGAATCCAGCGTTGTCATGCAATCGGAGGTCTCGGCGAAACCAGAATATATTAATTTTCATAATGATGTATTCGTCTGTATGTTTATAGTGATTTTGTACCGTTTAATACAAGTTTCTTTATCTTTTTCACAAAGAGGATGTATTTTAAATAGAACGAGAGAAGGTTGAAATGGTTTTAAAGAAAGTAAATTAGGAACGCGAATTAAGAAAGGAAAGGCATATCGACATACAGATGCGACAGATAAATACCGATTTTTTCCAGTAGGTCTAATTCTTTTTAAATCTGACTTGCTATTAATGCCAAGAACTACATCATAACTGATGTTACGCACCTGCTATTTTATAAATGAAATTAAATGCGGCGCAAAAGTAATTTACTTTAGCTAAAATTTCGTTATGCGCCTGCGGGATTCGGATATTAGACAATGAGTTAAAGATTTTCGCCACGAAATATACAAAGTGCGTAACATCAAATCATAATATCTTCCTCATCCAAAATTGTGCGATCGTGGCAACGAATAATTCGAGCGGGGAAGTTTTCTAAAATTCGATAATCGTGAGTGGCAAAGAGAACTGCAGTATTATTTTCGCTGGCTAACTGCCTGAGTAACAGCAAAATATCGTCAGAAGTTTCGGGATCAAGATTGCCGGTAGGTTCATCGGCAATGATGAGGTCAGGATTATTGAGCAGAGAACGGGCGATGACAACACGTTGTTGCTCACCACCAGAAATTGCGTGCGGCATTTGATGGTTTTTGCCTTTTAAACCTACTTTTTCAAGGACTTGTTCCATCCGCTGCTCCATCTTCCTGCGATCTTTCCAGCCAGTTGCCTTTAGGACAAATTCCAAATTTTCTTGAATAGAACGGTCACTCAATAGGTTAAAATCCTGAAAAATAATACCCAGTTTTCGACGTAGTAAGGGGATAGTCTTTCGGTTTAAAGTTGCCAAATCATAGCCCGCTACCATTGCTTTACCCTGAGTAAACGGAATACCTGCATAGAGCGTTTTTAATAAACTCGATTTACCACTGCCCGTTTTTCCAATCAAATAGACAAACTCGCCCTTCGTAATTTTCAAATTGACGTTCTGCAATACCTGATTTTCATTCTGAAAAATCTGTACATCGCGTAAATAAACTATGCTATTGTCCGTTTTATTCATAATCTGTGGCAAAATTGAGGAAAAATTTTCACTTAGTGAAATGAATTTAATAAGTTGAGCCAGAATGCGCCGTAATTTTTTCTTGTAAAAAGGTTTAAAAATCAGTGCATAGCCGCGTTACGGACTTATTTTTAAAGGTTTTTAGAAGGAAAAAGAACAAGCATAATGGTTCAAGTTATTGAATTCATTTCACTTACAAAAGAAATGGCCCTTTTTTGACGAAAACAGTTTATCCATTTTGCTGTTGTGACGGTTAATTTATTATCTATTTTATAGCTTGAAACCTATTTCTGTACACGCAAAATTTTATCACGAAATGCAACAATTAGATTACATCAATCAACAATTAACTCCGTTTCGAAATGTTCTGAAAAATCATTATTTATATGAAAAATTGACATCAATTGAAGATGTTAAAATTTTCATGGAACAGCACGTTTACCCCGTTTGGGATTTCATGTCATTATTGAAAGCTTTGCAAATTCACTTAACTTGTACACAAATTCCCTGGACACCCGTGCAAAATGCGACACTCGCGCGATTCATTAACGATATCGTAAAAGAGGAAGAAAGTGATGTCAACGAATTAGGTGAACCGAAAAGTCACTTTGAAATGTATCTTGATGCCATGCAACAGGTGGGTGCAAATACAACTTTTGTAGAGCTGTTCGTTGATTATATTCAAACTGGAAAATCTGTTAAAGAAGCCGCAAAATTATTGAATTTAGAGCCAATCACCCAAAATTTCCTTAATTTTACCTTTGAAACGATTGACGGGGGAAAAGCCCACGAAATCGCCGCTGCCTTCGCCTTTGGACGAGAAGAATTGATTCCCGATATGTTTTTGGGTATCATTGAAAAAGCAGAGATGAACGAAGCCGTTTCGTATAGCAAATTGACTTATTATCTCCAACGCCACATCGAGTTGGATGGTGATGACCACGGTCCGCTTGCTTTGAAAATGATTGCCGAGCTATGTGGTGACGACGATAAAAAATGGGAAGAAGCCCTCATTGTTGCCAAAAATGCGTTACAAAAACGGATTGACCTTTGGGATAGAATTGCGGAGTTAATTGAGGTGCGCCGAGGAGAGAAAGTGATTGCCAGAGAAATGGTGAATTCGTTTTCGGTGAATTAAGTTTCTTTAGGAATTTTAAAAAATTTACATCATGAAAAAAATACATGTCATCGCCATTGCTATGATTATTGCAGCCATCGCCATGTTAATGTCTGCCTCTGGCGATATGAGCACTTACGCTACCTTTAAAGAAGCATCCAATAGTTCAGGAAAGGTAAAAATTGCTGGTCAATTATCTAAAGATAAAGAGATGTTTTACAATCCTGCGGAAGACCCAAATTACTTTACGTTTTTCATAAAAGATAGTGAAGGCGTAGAGCGAAAGGTGGTGCTGGGTGCCGCAAAACCACAGGATTTTGAGCTTTCTGAACAGATTGTGGTGACAGGAAAATTGCGGGGCGACGAGTTTATCGCGTCTGATTTATTAATGAAATGTCCTTCCAAATATAAAGATGAAGAAATTTATGTGAAGTCGAAGGAAATTTGACAAATTGCAGAGAATGTGTTGCGGGTTGAGCATACAGAAAATCGGATTTTTGTAAAAATTTTGCAAGAATCTATAGAAGCCGAAGAAATGACAGTTTTAGGAAAATTGTTAGGTCTTCGGCTTTTATTTTTGTAGTCCCTTACTCTAGTAGTAAGGTGGCAATTATTAAAAATTATGGAAGAAATACAATACTTAGGCGAGCATTTATTGCCAGGACAAATAGGAAAATTTGCAGTTGTTTTAGGATTCGTGGCAGCATTATTTGCTTCAATTGCTTACTTTTTTGCGACCAATCGACGAGATACTGCCGAGTTTTCCAGTTGGAATAAGTTGGGACGAATTGGCTTCACCTTGCATGGTTTGGCGGTGTTTACTATCATCGGAACGATGTTTTATATGATGGCGAATACTTATTTTGAATACCAATATGTACAACTCCACGTCTCGGAAGATTTGCCGAAGCGCTATATTTTATCAGCGTTTTGGGAAGGTCAGGAAGGGAGTTTTTTACTTTGGATGTTCTGGCATGCGATATTGGGATTTGTGCTGATGTGGCGCGGAAAACAGTGGGAAGCTCCAGTTTTAGCAGTTTTGGCATTGGTTGAAGTATTTTTGATGAGTATGATTATGGGGGTATATATTGGTGATGTGAAGTTTGGTAGCAACCCATTTTTATTGCTGCGTGATGTCATGGATATTCCACTGTTTAACAATGCCGATTATGTGAGCTTAATTAAAGGAAATGGACTAAATCCATTGTTGCAAAATTACTGGATGACCATTCACCCACCAACTTTATTCCTGGGATTTGCCTCGACAGTAGTGCCGTTTTGTTTCGCAGTGGCGGGGCTTTGGACGAACCAACACAGAGCTTGGTTGAAACCTGCTTTGCCGTGGGCATTATTCAGTGGTGCGATATTGGGTACAGGGATTTTAATGGGTGGCGCATGGGCGTATGAGGCGTTAAGTTTTGGTGGATATTGGGCTTGGGACCCCGTAGAAAATGCGTCTTTAGTGCCTTGGATTATTCTGGTCGCGGGGATTCACACCAACTTGATTGCGCGCAAAACGGGCTACTCGATTAAAGCGACTTACCTGTTTTATGTGCTGACTTTTATCATGATTTTATATTCGACTTTCTTGACGAGAAGTGGAATATTGGGGGAAACATCGGTTCATGCCTTTACGGAAATGGGCTTGGAAAACCAGTTGGTTGCTCTCATTGTAGTCTTTTTTTTAATTGGAATTGTGCCATTATTGATAAAAAACAAAGCCATTCCCGCACCTGAAAAAGAAGAGAAAACAGCCTCCCGCGAGTTTTGGATGTTTATCGGAACGTTGGTATTGATTTTTTCAGCAGCGATGATTACGGCTTCGACTTCATTGCCAATTTATAACAAAATAATGGAATTGTTCTACCCGGACTTTGAAGGTTTGACCATCAATGACCCTGTTGAACATTACAATAAATACCAACTTTGGATTGGTGTTTTCATTGCGTTACTCTCTGGTTTCGCGCAGTTTCTACGGTATAAAGGCGCAAATTGGGAAGGCCAACAAAAATCCTTTTGGAAACACATTGGTATCTCCACGGTGATTTCGGTGGCGCTGACTTTTTTGGCTAAAATGTGGATTGATGCCAATGCGTGGCAATATGTTTTACTGCTTTTCACAGGTATTTTTTCGGTAGTTGCCAACTTAGATTATTTGATAACGATTGCCAGAGGAAATATGAAAATGGCAGCTGCAACATTTGCACACATTGGCTTTGGTTTGATGATTGTTGGCGTGTTGGCTTCGGGTTTAAATAAAGAATACATTTCGACAAACAAAGTTGCCCAACGTGGATTGTTAGAAGAGGAAATGTTAGAAAAAAATGTGTTGTTATTCAAAGGAATGCCGATGTTTATGAGTGGCTACGAGGTCACTTATGAGCGCGATACGATGATTGGCAATGAGCGAACATTTCAAGTCAATTATAAAAAACTTAATACATCAGGCGATGTGACTGAGGAGTTTACGGTACTACCGACGGCGACTTATGACAACAAGGTCACTAAAGTTGCCGCGATGAATCCTGATACCAAGCATTATTTACACAAGGATATTTTCACCCATATCGCTACCCTGCCACGCAAGGAATACGATTTTGAATTTGCGCACGAACAGGAAGATAGTTTGAAATATACAACCTTCGATTTTGATATTGGCAAGCCGTTGTTGGTGAAAGATACGTTGATTGCGGGTGGTAAACCAGTTCCTGTTCAGACTGAAGTAACGCTTCTGCAAGTCAATAAAAACGGAACACATCCTGACTATGTTCCCGCTGAAGGTGACATTGCTGTGAGTGCAAAATTTGCTTTTAGAAAGACCAGTCCAGACACCGTTTTTTACGCAGAACCGCTGATTGTAATTCGACAAAATTTGTTGTATAATTTCCCGATTCAGATGAACGATATTTCTTTAAAAGTTCGCTTAACGGAAGATATTTTTGATGAAGTATTGACTTTGGAAAGCGAATTGGATTACAGCGCATTTACGATGAAAATGGGCGATAAAATCAATTTTAATGGACAAGAAATTCAATTCAACGGATTCAATCGAGAACCACAACACGCTGATTATGAGCCTGTAGAAGGCGATATTGCCGTCGGTGGACTATTTTCTGTCAATGGTCAACAAAATGTACAACCTGTATATGTCATTCGCGAAAATCGACCAATGAGTGTGAAGGATGAGGTACGGAATTTAGGGCTACATTTCCGCTTTAATTCTATTGACCCAGCGACGGAGAGTATTGAAGTTTTGGTGGCTAAAAGTGAGAAAAAACAAGGTTTAATTCCAGTAGAGATTGCTAAAAATTCGTTACGTACTGACTACATCGTTTTGGAATCCATTATCTTTCCAGGAATTAATTTTTTCTGGCTAGGAAGTATTTTAATGATGGTCGGTTTGGCGATTGGGATGGTGGTGCGGAAGCAGGAACGACGGTGAATGGATTTTGAATATTTTTCATAAAAGGATTTTAAGGGAGCAAAACGGTTTTTGGCAAACCGTTTTGCTTCCTTACTACCCCACCGCCCCGTGTCGCAGGCGCGGGGCAGTGAGGTGTTTGAAGCTCGAAAATCTTGCGATTTTCGAGCTTCTCCTAATTAAAAGACACTTAATTTACACTGTAATAAACTCTTTAAAAATC
>CAYUNA010000200.1:0-7455 GCA_964445895.1 uncultured Saprospiraceae bacterium
TGTAAAGTAAGTTTCTTTGACTTATGAGAAGCGAGAAAATCGCAAGATTTTCGAGCTTCAAACACCTCACTCCGAGGTTGTGTTAATGGAGCAAAACGGTTTTTGTAAACCGTTTTGCTCCATTAAAATCCCTTTCGGAAAAAGATAAAGAAACTTTTGTTACACGGTAGAAAGTCATTCTCCACAAACTCCCTTATTTAATCAAAATACACAAATATTTACCGCTAGCACCGAAAATGACCGTCCGCAAATTTGCTCATCTTCACTTTTTCCATAATAAAAATAGATAATTGTCAAAAAATTTAATACATTAGTGTTCGCTTTTATTATCCAATCTTCAAATCGACTGATTATGAAAAAAATCTACACTCTTTTGATTTTCTCTTTTGCATTGAATTGTGCGCTATTCGCGAATTTCAATCCTGGTTTTATCATCACCAAAGATGCTAAAATTATTACGGGTAAAGTTGCCGATATTTTTTATTCTAATTGGAAAACGGAATTGGTTTTTATCAATGAAATGGGCAGACGTTATAATTTTCATCCCGCAGTAATCAAAGGATTTGCGATTAAAAACGGTAAAGAGATTACCCAATTTGAAAGTAAATATTATAAAGGGAAATGGCAGTTTTTTAAAATTTTAGAACAAGGAAAAACCGCTACGCTTTATCGTTCTCCTTCCGTAAAAACACAGCAACTAACTAAAACTTACGGCAATACCGACCGAGTTATTAAAAATAATGTACGCGAGTTTTGGTTAGAAATGAAGCAAGACAATATTTTGCGCATTTATCCTTTTAGTTACAAACGGCAATTGAAGCAATATTTAGCCAATCAGCCAACTTTGCTTGCTAAATTAGGACAAAAAGGATATAAATTTAGAAACTTGCAAGACATCATTCGAGAGTATAATGAATTGGTTTCGAAAAGGGCCATGGAGATTTAAGCGTTCATTACCTCAGATTCTAAGGAATGAGGGCTTTGAAAGGAGAAGCAATTTTTTCAAAATTGCTTCTCCCTTGAGAAACCCGCAGGCGCACAACGAAATATTAGCTAAAGTAAATTACCTTTTGGGCCGCATTTAATTTCATTTACAATAAGTGCCCGGACATAATTATTTTCAAATCTATTTTTTTCTCAATTCCGCTTTCAAAAAGCAATAATTATTCTATTTTTGCCCAATACTTTTGACTTACCTATAACAATAATCATTTTACGAACCGTCCATTTTATCATCATTTTTATTTAGAATTAGACCCGTCTGATTCAATCAACATTATTAAGACTATTTTCTGCATGAAAGATTACATTATTAAACATCCTTGGAAAATCATTGAAGAAGGTTTTGACCCAAAGCTCAATGAAATATCAGAAAGTCTGTGCAGCATTGGCAACGGACGTTTCGGTCAGCGAGCCAATTTTGAGGAAAAATACTCAGGCGCATCTCTACAAGGTAGCTATGTAGCAGGTGTGTATTATCCTGATAAAACCCGTGTAGGCTGGTGGAAAAATGGCTATCCTGATTATTTCGCTAAAGTTTTGAATGCGACAAACTGGATTGGTATTGATTTGGATTTTGATGGAGAAGTCTTGGATTTAGCAACCTGTAAGGTGTCTAATTTTCGGCGAGAACTAAATATGCAAGCGGGCTATTTGGAACGGACTTTTACCGCAAAATTAGTCAGTGGCATCGAAGTGGCAGTTACAGCAAAACGATTTTGTAGCATTGCGGATGATGAAATTGGCGCAATTGAATACCGCTTAAAAGTGCTGAATTATGGTGGAAAATTGACGGTGCGCTCCTATTTGGATGGCGATGTAGAGAATAAGGATTCCAATTATGAAGAAAAATTTTGGAATCCTATTTTAGAAGAAACCAGCTATCGACAAGCTTATGTGACGGTCGAAACAAAGGAAACAAAATTTGACGCAAGCACCTTCCAGGTCTGTACGGGGATGCAGTTCTATGTTTCTAAAAATGGAGAAGAAGTCACAGAAGATGTTTTTGAATATAAAAAACCAAAATACGCGGGATGTGGTCTTGAATTTGACGTAACGGAAGGTGACGAGGTGGTTATTTATAAATATGCAGGTATTGTTTCTGATTTAAATTACGACCGCGCTGACTTATTGGAAAATTGTAAACGCGCAGTAACTCGTGCAACGGAAACAGGCTTTGATACTCTTTTAAAAAATCAGGCAGACGCATGGGCAGCAAAATGGGAAGAAGCAGACATTGTGATTGACGGAGATGTGTCGGCACAACAGGGCATTCGGTTTAATATTTTTCATTTGTATCAAACTTATACGGGTGAAGACAAGCGATTAAATATTGGTCCAAAAGGCTTCACTGGCGAGAAATATGGTGGAAGTACTTATTGGGATACCGAGGCATATTGTTTGCCATTTTATATGTCTACTGCCAATCAACGGGTGGCGCGACAATTGCTCGTTTATCGACACAATCATTTGCAAAAAGCAATTGAAAACGCAGCAAAATTAGGCTTTTCTAAAGGTGCGGCACTTTATCCGATGGTAACGATTACTGGCGAAGAATGCCATAATGAATGGGAAATTACCTTTGAAGAAATTCATCGAAATGGAGCGATTGCTTATGCGATTTATGACTATATCAACTATACTGGTGATGAAAATTATTTATCGGAATATGGTGCAGAAGTGCTAATTGGCATTGCTCGTTTTTGGGCACAACGAGTGCATTTTTCTACTCGAAGAGGGCAATATGTGATGCACGGCGTGACGGGCCCCAACGAGTATGACAACAACATGAACAACAACTGGTATACCAACTATATTGCAAAATGGTGTCTGGAATACGCAATGAAAGCGATTGAGTATGTAGAAAAGAATGCGCCGGATACCTGGACAAATTTGAAGGAAAAAATCAAGTTTTATCCAGCAACAGAAACCAATCAATGGAAAGATATTGCAACAAAAATGTACCTGCCTTACGATGAAGAATTAGGTGTCTTTCCACAGTCTGATGGCTTTTTTGATAAGGACTGGGAAAAAACAGTGGCTGATTTGAAACCTGAAGAAACACCGATTAATCAAAATTGGTCATGGGATAGAATTTTACGTTCTGTTTATATCAAACAGGCAGACGTATTGCAGGGTATCTACTTTTTTGAAGATGACTTTTCAGATGAAGAAATTAGACGCAACTTCAAATTTTATGAACCACGTACCGTACATGAATCTTCGTTGTCTCCTTGCGTGCACTCAATTCTTGCGGCTAAATTAGGTATGGAAGATAAGGCTTACGAAATGTACGCTCGGTCTGCCCGCTTAGATTTGGATGACTATAATAATGATACTGAAGATGGTCTGCACATTACGAGTATGGCTGGAACTTGGCTGGCAGTGATTAAAGGTTTTGCGGGTATGCGGGTGAAAAACAATCAATTACATTTCAAGCCGATGCTACCTCAAAAATGGAATTCTTTCTCTTTTAAAATTCGTTGGAGAGATTATCTCTTGGAAGTTAAAATTACAGCGGATGGCGTGGAAGTGACAGAAGCTGATGGAAAAGATGCGCCAATTGTGATTAGTTAAAAGTTAAGCTTTAAAAATGCCTGTGATGCTTGCCTTTCACAGGCATTTTTGTTTTTAAGTAAATTGAACTTAAGAAATCATAGGGATAGTACAGTGTAAAGTAAGTTCCTTCATCTTTTTCACAAAGGGATTTTAAGGGAGCAAAGCGGTTTGCAAAAACCGTTTTGCTCCCTTAATACCCCACCGCCCCGCGCCGCAGGCGCGGGGGAGTGAATTTTTTGAAGCTCGAAAATCTTGCGATTTTCTCGCTTCTCATAATTCAAAGAAACTTACTTTACAGTGTAATAGTACCACTATAACAAAAGTTTCTTTAAATTATCAAGAGGGATAAAATTGCAAATTTTCGACCTCCAATAAAAAATAGTGCGCTTTGCCTGCGGCAAAGCGGGCGTGGGTGTTAAGGGTTAGAAACGAGTTTTACAAACTCATTTCTAACCCTTAAAATCCTTTTCTAAAAACGTAAAGAAAGAGATTTTAAAGGAGCAAAAGTTATATAATCTATACAATAGAACAAAATGAACCTCAAATCCTTCCTGATATCCAAACCATTCTGAAAGACTACCCTACCAAAATGAAATGGTTTTTACCCTGTCACATTTTTTTTAAATTTATTTTACACTCTTAACACATTGACATTCAATTACTTAACACAAAATTATACACCTATGCCAGTTCACGGCCTCAAATTTGGCATATAGTAATTGTCTTTTGACGATAACGATTTTTGAAATTATCGAAAAGACGAATAAACAAGACCATCACTTACATTAATTAACGATTACGACCTAAGACTAAATACTAAAATTATGAGTACGATTGAATTCAATAACCATTTCACCCAGCTTCAAAAACGATTATTGCCATCTGCTTACAGATTGACGCACAACGTAGAGGACGCTAAAGATTTGATTCAAGAAACTGCTTTACGTGCTTTCAATAATAAAGAAAAGTTTGAAGTTGGAACAAATTTCCGCGCTTGGGTAACGACCATTATGCGAAACACGTTCATTAATATTTACAGAAAGAAGAAAAACCGTGCCACCTCTTCTGAACCGTCTGACAGCTACATTTTTGTCAATGAAGGACACACAGAAGACAATGCTGCGGGCTCAAATATCATGATGGAAGAGTTGAAAAGCATCATCAGTGATTTGGACGAAACTTACCGAAAACCATTTTTGATGTTTTTTGAAGGTTTCAAATATGATGAGATTGCAGACGATATGAATTTGCCGATTGGTACAGTGAAAAGCCGTATTTTCTTTGCGCGCAAAAAATTGAGAGAGACTGTTGGGTTTGCTTATAACTATGATACTTCTGTCGTTAATTAAAAATTGAGACTACGCACTAGCGACATTCTAAATAAAGTTAAGTGCGGCGCAAAAAGTGATTTACTTTAGCTAGTATTTCGTTATGCGCCTATGGGTTTTTAAAGGGGAAAGCAATTTTTTCAAAATTGCTTTCCCCTTTAAAAACCCCTCGTGGTGATTCGAATATCAGACATTAAACTGAAGATTTTCGCCACGAAACATAAGAAATGCGTAACATCAATTAATAAAATTAGAAGGTTTCAAATTATGGATTGTTCTTTTGAATAATCCGCAATTTGAGAAACCTTCACACTATACTACTATTTTTTCACCTTTATGAAATACCAATGAGAACAAAATTTTAACGGCTCTTATAAAGTGTCGCCATATGTTTAAGAAACAAAAATTAGAAAAATTATACGTTTCATGCTATAAATATTTTCGTTGGACAACGTCTGGCGAAAATATTTTTTTTATTTAAAAATTGATTTAAACCATTGACTATCATATTTTTACATAAAAAGCTTATTCCCAAATAATTAATTAACCAATAACCAATTCCCTTTTTCTTAATTTTAAAGCTCAATTATGTGAAACCTCAACACTTTTTTAATTTGAATTTAAAAACAAAGATTGTCATTGCATTGCTGATATTGTTTGCCACAATTACCTTTTTGGGGCTATTGGGCAGTCATTATCTTGACCGCACTGCCAATGATTCGGTGGCGATGATGCAAGACAATTATCGCTCCATTCAGAATACCCGAGAGATGTCGCTGGCGTTGCAGGAAATGGTACAACCCCTACAATTACCGGATATGGTGAAGAATGAAAAGCGCAAGAAAATCAACATGGCAGCGTCTAAGTTTGAGCGACACTTAAACTTGCAATCTAACAAAGCACTCGGTGAAGAGGAATATAAATTAACAGAAGAATTAAGACAGGATTTTACGAATTTTCACGACCGAATTTTAGATTCTTTATCTACCGATGGAGCGTTTTCTTATGGACTTTATTTTCAAGGACAACACCTGAATGCCTTGCTAAAAGATGTATACGAACTCAACGAAGCCTCTTTCACTGCCAAAACTGACCAAGCCAATGAAATCGCTGACCGCATCACGATGTATTCGATTATTATTGGTTTCTTCTTTGCCGGATTTATGGTTTTTTCACTGTTTTACTTTCCTGCTTATATCTCCGACCCAATTCGAAAATTGACAGAAGGTATTAAACAAATTGCGCAAAAAAATTATCGGGAACGACTGCCGGTCGAATCGGGTGATGAATTTGGGGAAATGGCGAATTCCTTCAATTTAATGGCGAAAAAACTGGAAGAATACGACAACACCAACATCAATCAAATCTTATCAGAAAAACAGCGGATTGAGACGATTATTAGTCAAACCAACGAAGCAATTGTCGGATTGGACAATCAAAAATGCGTACTGTTTGTCAATCCAATCGCGGAGAAATTATTAGGGATTTCGGAAGAAGAAGTACTAGAAAAGCCAGCAAGTGAACTGGCATTAAAGAGTGATATTTTTGCCAATTTGGTGAAAGAAGTTTTGAATGATGAAATCAAGGAAGACCAGACGATTAATGCGGTCAGTTTTGATAAAAACGGGGAACAATTATATTTCAACAAAGAAATCCTCATTGTACAAAACCCTGATATTGAAAATGTTACACAAGAAAATGGCTATATTTTCATTTTAAAAAATATCACCGAACTCAAAACCCAAGATTTAGCCAAAACCAATTTTATGGCAACGCTTTCGCATGAATTGAAGACGCCAATTTCGGCCATCGGCATGAGTCTCAAATTGATTGAAGACGAACGTATTGGACATTTAAATGAAGAACAAAAAGACCTCGCCGATACCATTCGACACAACGCCAATCGCCTGTTAAAAATGGTCAATGAGATTCTGGATATTTCCAAAATTGAAACTGGAAATGTACAACTGAATTATGAAGAAACTTCCGCCGCCAAAGTCATCGACCGTGCCCTCAGCAATGTCAAAACTTTTATTGATGAAAAAAACATTCAAATCAAAAAATCTATTCAAGGGGAGACAAATAATTTGAAATTAGATGTATTGAAAACCACGGGCGTACTGACTAATTTTTTAACGAATGCGCTCCGTTATTCAGAAGATGGTAAACCGATTGAAATCAATGTTGCTCGAAATAACGGAACAGTCAAATTTTCCGTAAAAGACTATGGTCCAGGTATTTCTAAAGAAGACCAACGTAAAGTTTTTAAAAAATATCAGCGGGCTAAAGATGACAAAACGAAAGGAACAGGTTTGGGATTAGCGATTTCTAAGGAGTTTATAGAAGCGCAGGGGGGAAAAATTTGGCTGGAAAGTGAAGTCGGGAAAGGGAGTCAGTTTTGGTTTTCACTCCCAGTGTAACCTCCGACTTCAGTCGGACGGTAAAAAAAGACTTAAGTACATGACACTATTTATGTGGATAATTTTGACAGATAAATAGAGTCATGTACTTACGTTTTAAAGGGCTTTCTCATAAAAACTAAAAGGCGCATAGCGACTAAACTATTGGT
>CAYUNA010000201.1:0-7422 GCA_964445895.1 uncultured Saprospiraceae bacterium
GTCGGGTCAAGTAATTAAAAGTAAAAGGGCTTTCTCATAAAAACTAAAAGGCGCATAGCGACTAAACTATTGGTAGAAATTTAAGCATTATTCTTCAGGCGCATAGCGACTGCCCGATTAAAAAGCATAAAAATGGGGGAATCGCTCTGCGCTTCTAATAAAAAACAAAATTTCTACCAATAGCTAAGTCGCTCCGCGCCAACCCAGTCCAATTTATTTTTTTTATGAGAAAACCCTTTTAAAAGTAACGGACAACTAAAAAAAATCCTTCATTGCAGTTAGCAACGAAGGATTTTTTTATTTCTAAAATTTTCCTTTCTCAGGCAGCAAAACCCAAACTCCTCGTATCTCTCCTGTATATACGATTCTATTTCTGTTAAAAATATTTCCAATTTACGGATAAAACCCCTTAAAAGCCGCATTTTTGCAACTCCGTCCGTAATTTTTATGATGAATTAAGAATTATAAATGATGGATTTTCAAAAAAATCATCATTCAACATTCTGTATTGATTATTCCTCATTAGTGAAATGAATTCAATAACTTGAACCATTATGCTTGTTCTTTTTCCTTCTAAAAACCTTTAAAAATAAGTCCGTAACGCGGCTATGCACTGATTTTTAAACCTTTTTACAAGAAAAAATTACGGCGCATTCTGGCTCAACTTATTAAATTCATTTCACTTAGAAAAAAACTATCCAAATTCGATACAAATTTTTAAAATCAAAATTTATGAAAGTCTGCCAACTCCTTTTTTCGCTTTTACTCCTATTCGGATGCACTCAAATTAGCCAAGCACAATGTACTTTCGACGTTTTTGTGGATTCGCAGGGAATTACCTGTGATGGTGACTGTACCGACGTATTTGTCAATGTGCAAGGTGGACAAGGACCGTATATGTACGACTTTGACGGTATCTCTTCCACAGACCCTGTTTTTACGGTTTGTGAATTTGGTATTTACAGCGTGACTGTAACGGATGCCAATGGAGATGTATGTTTTACTGAATTTGAAGTATTTGGTTTTGACCCTCCGTTTTTAACTATTGAAGGTCCGGATTGCCTTATTCCTGGCAATACCTCAATTTTAGAAGCAGTTGTCAATGGTGGTGCGCCGCCTTATACCTTTCAATGGAGTAATGGCACGACAACACAGGAAATCCCGATTATTTCCCCGGGCACTTATTGTGTTACAATTTTTGATAGCAACGGTTGTTTTGCGGAAGGTTGCTTTGAAGCAGAAGCTGGTGGCTTTATACCAGAAATTGAAGTCGTTTCTGGAGCAGTTTGTTTCAATCCGGATTCCCTTTCAACGGATTGTCAGAAGGTTTGTACCAATACCGTTGTGACCTACCAGGTAACCAACGCCAACGGTGCAGAAGTAGAATGGACAATTGATGGCGCAGATGATTTTGATGTAAATGACGACCAGGTGACCGTAACCTGGGGCGAAGCGGGTTTTGGAGAAGTGACGGCAACTGTGGGCGAGCCTAGTGACCCGACAGTAAATCCTTTAAGTGTCTACTGCGGACAATATTCGGAGACCAATCCTGATATTGGAGTTGGTTCAGGTTACGTATATTTTGAAGGTGGTTCTGCACCTTATACTTATTCGATTAATGGAGCAACGGTACAAATGGTGAATAATGGCGGATTGTATATTTTTGAAGATTTACAGGTTGGTGACTATTTCGTAACAGTCACGGATGGTACTGGAAATTCAATTGAATGTGGCTTTTTCATCAACGAAGGAGGCTGCTTTCTCAATGCTTATGCTTCGGTCACACCAAGTGCGCCGAATGCTTGTACAGGGGCAATTGATTTAACGATAGTGGGCAGTGGTCCTACGGGGACTGAAATCATTTGGTATGGCGCAAATGGACTTGTTTTTACGGGAGAAGACATTGGTGACCTCTGCTGTGGAGAAACTTATTATGCAGAAATTCTTGATGGACAATGTACAGATTCTCTCGAAGTAGCAATTTCATGCGGTTTTCCACAAACCTGCGGTGGCGAGACGACCCTTTGCGTAGAAATTTTAGAAAATCCAATTGCTCAATTTAATACCAATCCTCCAGCAAGTGGCGGTTCAGTTGATATTTGTAAAGGGCAACCCATTGAATTTTTTAACACCAGCGTTGGTGCAAGTACTTATATCTGGGATTTCGGTGATTTTACCAATTCTGTTTTAGAAAACCCAATCCATACCTATCCGCAAGCGGGGACTTACGAAGTCAGTTTGATTGCTCGAAATGATTGCTTCTGCGCAGACACCACCACCTTAATTGTCAATGTTTCTGATTTAGAAATACCAGAAATTGAATGTGTTGGAACCGTTTGTAAAGGCGAAACCGTCACTTATGAAACAGTAGGCGGTTGTGGCAGTTACAGTTGGGTGATTACGGGTGATGCAACGATTATTGAGGGGGGAACACCCTCCGATAACTTTATCACCGTCGAATGGAATCAAGGCCCGGAAGGCACAGTAGAATTAACAGTAGCCAATTGTAATCCGGCACTTTGTGATGCAACAGCGGTGGCGGTTATTCCAATTATTACAGATGATGTGTCCTTAATTGATGGTCCGGATAAAGTCTGTCCAAATGACATTACCAACTACGCGATTACTGATTTTGGTGGAACAGAATTCACTTGGTCGGTTTCAGGTGGAAATATTTTAGAAGGACAAGGAACCAATCAAATTACGGTAGAATGGACAGGTTCTCCTTTACAAAACCCACATTCTGTTTCGGTTAATTATGAAAATTGCTTCCTCAACTGTGGCGGTTCTGACCAGATGGATGTCAATATCCGTTCTGAATTTTACTTGGCAGGACCAATTGAAATTTGTCAAAATGACGCAGGTGACTACGATGCAATTGACGCAGGAATGATGATTGGTGTAAATGTCAACTGGACACTTTTGGATGGTTCAGGTACACCTATTCAAACTGCTGGGCCGAGTAGTTCTACCAGTTTTACATTTAATGTTCCAATAGGGACTTATACGATACAAGCTGTTCCACAAAACCTCTCTGGTTCGTGTAATGCGATTTATGAAATCCCTGTAATGGTCAATGCATTGCCAGTGTTACCAACTGCAATTAATGGTACAGATTTGATTTGTCCGGGTACGGCTTATACTTATACCGCAGATGGTTTGCCAGCACATCAATTTCACTGGTTTATCAATAACGGTGGTGTGATGACGGAAGATTTTGGCGACCAACTGAATGTTGTTTGGGGTGCAAATCCACCTTATGAATTGCAGCTTTCGCAAATAGAAGTCTCCGGCTTACAATGTGAATCAGAAACCATTTCTTTTTCAGCAACGGCTATCCCGGGTTTTACCCTTACAGGAACAGAACAAATTTGTCGCGAGCAAAGTGGCTTATATAGTGCTGATTCTTTTGAAAATATAGATTACGAATGGACAATTACCCCAGAAGATGCCGGAACAATCATCGACGGCGAAGGCACAGCGAATGTTGAAATTTTCTGGCATAGTGTGGGCAATCATACGGTTTCGTTAGACGTTTGTGGCATGAATCAGACCTTGGCAATCACTGTTTTTGATTTACCAGAACCAACCGCTGTTTTCCCTGCATTACTTTGTCCTTTTGAAGAAGGTCCAGTTTCGACGACGGTTTTATACGATGCGTATGAATGGCGTGATGAGTTTGGTGCAGTCGTTTCAAATGACCCAAATCCAGGTTTGATTCCCGGCTATTACGAAGTAATCGTCACGGATGCCAATGGTTGTACAGGCAATGATATTTTCAAAATTGAAGGCTTGCCACAACCGAATATCTCTATTTCATCGCCAGACATTTTAGGTCTTTGCCCTCCAAGCACGATTACTTTATATGCGATTGAAATTACTGGTGGTTATGATTACCAATGGTATCAGGATGGTGTAGCTACGGGCACAAATGCTTCTACGTTAGACATTTCTGACCCTGGTAGTTACTACACCATTGTTACCGATGCCAATGGTTGTACGGCGCAATCCAACACCTTGACTTTCATAGATTGTGCAACGGCAGGCGGAACCTGTGTCGGCGGGATTTGTGTCGGCGGAGGCGGTGGAAATCCCGGACCAGGCTGTACGCCTGCAGGCGTGGTTGATTTCACATTTAATACCACAGCAGAATGCAACATTATTGATTTTCAAAATACTTCCGTCAACTATCTGCCAGGGAGTGAAGTTTGGAATTTTAAAGACTTTGATAGTGGCGCGGCGAATACTTCAAATGTTATGAATCCGTCACATTTGTTTACCAAACCCGGCTTTTTTAGAGTGCGTTTGACAGTGACCTTATTGGATGCAGCAGGAATGCCTTGTGGCAATTGGTGGACAGAAAAAGCGGTGATGGTTCCTGCCGCAGCCGATTTTTTAACAGACCAGGGTTGTGTGGGTTCACCAGTACAATTCAATGACCACTCTGCATTTTTACCCGCAGAAATTACAGAAATCACTGGATGGGCTTGGGATTTTGGTGACCCTGCAAGTGGTGCGGCAAATACTTCAACTGACCAAAACCCAACACATACCTATGCAGACGACGCATTCTATACGGTAACTCTGACCATTACAACGACTGAGGGTTGTACTTCAACCGTTCAAAAAGAAGTAAGCGTCAATCAAGCACCTGAAATTACGTTTTTGCCACCAGCCATCAATTGTCAAAACACGAGCCTCGAATTCGTATTGGACTACCCTGCTGACAACAATATCGTCGATGTACTTTGGGACTTTGATGACCCAACAAGCGGCGATGCCAACAGCAGCATTCAAGAAACAACTTATCACGCCTATGAAACGCCGGGCAACTACGACGTAATTGTAACAGCAACGAATATTTACGGCTGTACAGCAACTTATACAACCGTCGTGACTGTCGAACCGAATAGCCTGATGGGAACGATTGACCCGCCAGCACCATCGCCAATTTGCGAAGGCGACAACTTAGATTTGACGGCATCTCCAGGCGGTAGTTTTTGGAATTGGTCAACAGGTGAAACGACTGAAACGATTAATGTGACCGAAGAAGGCGTATATTCTGTGACCGTCACCAACGACGATGGCTGTACCTACTCCCCTGCCCCCGTTTTGGTAGAAATCATCCCTGCGCCAATTGGTACTATCCAAGCGGTAGAATATAATGAATACGAGCAACCAACAGGCTATTTTGACAGTGGTTACACAGTTTGTGAAGGCGAAGATGTTTACTTGTTTACACAGACAAGTGCAGACTATACATTCAACTGGTCAACAGGCGACCCGACACAAGAAATTTCGTTTACTGATGATAAAGGCAATTTGCTACCCGCAGGTTCGCACGACTTTACGGTAACGATTACCAATACAACTACTGGCTGTACGTCCGTTGCAGGACCATTTGAAGTTATCATTAATCCTACGCCAAATGATGTAATGATTTCCTCAACTTCAGGCGGACCGCTTTGCGATGGGTCGGCGGCTACGTTAAGCGTTGATAATCCAGATGCGGCGTTGACTTATGTTTGGAACACTGGCGAGCAAGGTACAAGTATTACGGCGTTTGCCGCAGGTGAATACTTTGTGAGAGCAATTAATAGCTTTGGTTGTGAAGGAGAGAGTAACCGCATTTCCATTGAAAACGCACCTAATATCAATAGTGTGCCGAGTGGTTGCCATTTCTCTTGCTTACCCGACACGATTTGTTTGCCAAATATTCCGAATATCGCTTCTTATCAATGGTATCAGGACGGTGTGGCGATTCCAGCACCTGAAGGAACGGTAGCGGATTTGATTATCAACCAAAGCGGTTCTTATACGGTAGAAATGACCGATATTTTTGGCTGTACGGCAACTTCTGACCCTGTGACGATGACTTTAGTGCCAGGCTTTGGAAATATTTTAGGAGAAGTTTGGTTTGATGTTAATGAAAATGGAGTAATTGATGGACCAGATACTTTGGTGAGTAATATGGAAATTATTTTAATCGACAACGGTATGTTCCTGGATACAGCGGTGACGAGTGGAATTGGATTTTATGGCTTTGCCAATCAGATTTCAAGCAACAATTACACCTTGTTGTTCAATACCAATAATTTACCCCCAACATGGAATGTTTACCAGGCAAGTCAAAATGCTGCTTTAAACGGTTGCGACGACGAAGTGATTGTAGATTTCTTACTATTCGACAATTGCGTTTCGCCACCAACTACTTTGACTTTAGAAACTTGTGCTGGCGAACAAATTGAATACGACGGTGTAATGTTGAGTGCTGGTACAGTCCAGGATTTCACCTTACAAAATCAATTCCAATGCGACTCAATCGTAACGGTAACGGTTGATGAACTGCCCAACTATGCAGACAATTTGACCTTACACGCTTGTCAGGGTTCGATGGTCGAATACGACGGTACAATGTTGAATCCAGGCGATGTGCAAGATTTTGTTTATCAGACTTTTACAGGTTGTGATTCGACAATTACAGTAACGGTTGATGAAGTGGTGCCATCGTTTAGTCAAGTTGATTTGTCTGTTTGTAAAGACGAAACGGTCATGTTTATGAATTTAGAATTTGCCGCTGGAACAACGCAGGAATTCGTCTTCGCTGACCAATATGGCTGTGACTCAACCATCAACTTAGTCATTGATGCTTACCCAGAGTTGACCTTTGATTTGACTGCCGATGAAATTTGCTTCAACGCAACTGACGGTGCTATCGAAGTCATTGACATTCAAGGCGGTGCGACAGGTTTGGAGTATTCCATTGATGGTTTAACTTATCAAAACACTGCTCTGTTTGAAAACTTATCAGCTGGCGTTTACGATGTCTATGTACGGGACGACAACGGCTGTATTTATGAAAATGCCATCGAAATGCCAACCATTCCTGCCCTTAGTATTTCGGCAGAAAATGGCATCATCGACTGTGCAGACGACGGTGTAAAATTAGAACCAATCGTCACCAACGCTAATCCTGCGGAGGTGACCTGGGAATGGTCTGACGGTAGTACTGAACCGACGCTTTTCGCTAAAGAAGCAGGCATTTACACCTTTGCAGTGACCAATAATTGCCAAACGGAAACAGGACAAATTGAAGTCAACTGGGCGCAAGATGGACGGATTCAGTTCTTCTTCTTCCCGAACGTCTTCTCTCCAAATAGCGATGGCGCAAACGATGATTTCCAAGCCTTTTTGGAACAAAATGTAGAGGTACAAAAATTCTCTATGCAAGTTTTTGACCGTTGGGGAACGTTGATTTTTGAAACTGATAATTACCTTGACCAATGGAATGGTAACTACAACGGCAAAGGAGCGCAGGAAGGCGTTTATGTGGTGCATGTAGACGCAACGATTGTGGCTTGTGGGCGGCAGATTCGGGAGCGTTTGGAGGGTGATGTAACGTTGATAAGATAATTTAAAATT
>CAYUNA010000202.1:0-7416 GCA_964445895.1 uncultured Saprospiraceae bacterium
TAAGCTCACTTTAACCTGACAATTTTTTTTCTGAGAATATGAATTATTTATTGCAAGTTCAATAGCGATTCTCTATCCGCCCGCACCACGTTTTTTTTTCAGAGGCAATCATTTTAATTTTTTGCTAAAAAATCAAAATGATTGCCTCTATACCTAGAAAACTAGTGGTGCGGGCGGAAAAAAATTAGATAATGAACTATATCATGAGTTCTCCTAACTCCCATATAGTGATTTTCATTTTTTATCGGATTAAGTATATTAAGCTATAAGTAAAAGTAATTCAATCACTTTTACTAATCGAAATAATCAAGCCAATTGAATCAACCCTATTATTTTTGTCTAAAGAAAACCGAAATGGGGACGCCCTCAAAGTTAAAATTAGAGCGCAATTGGTTTTCTAAATAATTTTTGTACGCTTCCTTGATATGTTTGGGATGATTGCAAAAGAATGCAAACGCTGGAAAATATGTCGGAACTTGCGTCACGTATTTAATTTTTATTAGGCGACCACGTGTTGCGGGAGGTGAGTAACGTTCAATCGCAGCTAACATAACTTCATTAAGTTCAGAAGTAGAAATTCTTCGAGTCCGATTTTCATAAACTGCCTGCGCAGCTTCGAGCGCTTGAAAAATTCGTTGTTTTTCGAGAGCAGAAACAAAAATCACAGGCACATCATTAAAAGGTGCCAATTTTTGTTTGATGTCCTTTTCCATATCGCGGGCAGTATTGGTCACTTTTTCCACCAAATCCCACTTATTGACTAAAACGACAATGCCCTTATTTCGTTTTTTAGCAAGGTTAAAAATATTCAAATCCTGCTGTTCGACACCTAAAGTGGCATCAATCATAATGATACAAACGTCCGACTCTTCCAAAGCCCGAATCGCCCGCATCACCGAATAAAACTCAATATTTTCGTGGACTTTTGCCTTTTTCCGAATCCCCGCGGTGTCAATAAGGTAAAATTCTTTATCAAATTTAGTGTACTTCGTATGGATAGAATCACGCGTTGTACCCGCTATATTTGTTACAATATTCCTTTCTTTTCCAAGTAAGGCATTTGTCAACGAAGACTTACCAACGTTCGGTCGCCCTAGTATGGCAAATTTCGGAATCGTCTCTTCTAATTCGTCGTCGTCCGTAATAAATTCGGTCACTCTATCCAAAATATCGCCCGTTCCGCTACCCGTCAACGACGAGACAAAAAATGTATCTTCAAACCCTAATGACCAAAACTCATTTGCCGCCATCAATCGCTCGTGGTTGTCTGCTTTATTAACCATTACAATGACGGGTTTGTCCGTTTTGCGCAGCATATTCGCTATCTCCTCGTCCAAATCGGTGATACTCGTCGTCACATCCGTCACAAATACAATCACACTCGCCTCATCAATCGCAATCAGCACCTGCTCGCGAATCGCTGCCTCAAAAATATCATCTGACCCTTTCACAAATCCACCCGTATCAACGACTGTAAACGTTTTACCATTCCACTCGCAATTACCATATTGACGATCACGAGTCACTCCGCTTACATTGTCAACAATGGATTGTCGACCACCGATTAAGCGATTAAAAAAAGTAGATTTTCCGACGTTTGGCCGCCCCACTATTGCTACAAGATTTCCCATAAAAATATTAAAAATTAAGCATGCAGTGTTAGGAACGATGACACAAATGATCTTCTTCCTAACTTTTTATTCTTTAAATCGTTTCAAAAATCGGGCAAAGGTACATTAAACCTTATCAATTAGAATGAAAACGGAGATAAAAATGAAAACGTAATCTTTATTTTATGGCTTCCATTGACTTGCACGAATTTTCTTCAACCGTTTAAAATACTCCTTATTTGCATCTTGATCCATTTTAACGCCTTTTCTAATTTCAAAGAAGAATTCCCCCATTATATTCATTAAAGCATGTAACGCGTTGTGGCGAGTCACATTTTTTTGACGCAGTTTTCGATAAGCAGCAACCACTTCAGGGATTTTCATTGCCAATTGGTTTTCGATAACGACATGAAGTAAGCAATGCAATTGCATCCCTTCAATTTCAATTCCCTTACTTTCATGATATATTTGTACCAAAATACTTTTTTCACCATCGTCCATTGCCAACCAATCTTCAGCGTCAGGTTTCCCGTGCGGATTATAGCGTACAATCATAAATTCCTTTTTGAAAACATTACATTATGCCCCGATTACGCATACATTGCGTCAATCTGCTTCCCATATTTCTCCCGCACTACTCGACGCTTCAACTTCATCGTTGGTGTCAATTCAGCATCTGTTCCATCCTCTTTCACCGCATCCCAGGTACAATCCAAAATCGTAAATTTCTTTACTTGCTCGATATGACTAAATCCAGGGTTGACTTTATCACAAATCGCCTGATACGCCGCGATGACTTTAGGATTTTTGACGACTTCTGATAAGTTCGTCCAAGCTACACCATTATTTCCACACCAATCTTTCAATGCTTCAGGTGCAGGTACAATGACTGCCGAGACAAATTTGCGCTTGTCTCCAACTACCATAATTTGCTCCACCAAAAAGTCTTCGCGAAACTTTCCTTCAATCGGTGCAGGCGCAACGTATTTTCCACCTGAAGTTTTTAATAATTCTTTTTTACGGTCGGTAATTTTTAAGAAATCTTTGCCGTTGGGACCTTTAACAAATTTGCCGACATCGCCCGTTTTAAACCAGCGTTTGCCGTTCATTTCGGTGAAAACCGCTGCATTCGCGTCGGGTTTTTTATAATAACCCATCATTACGTTGGGTCCATACGCTAAAATTTCGCCTTCCCCCTCTCGATAATCTCCATCCGAACGGTCAATATAAATTTCTACGCCATCTACACATGGTCCAACGGTTCCAGCCATTGCGTTACCTTTTTTCAAAGTATTAGCAGTTAAAGTTGGCGACGTTTCCGTCAAACCATACCCCTCTCGAATCGGAATCCCGGCCGCTGAAAATACTCTTAATATTTTTGCTGGACAAGGTGCCGCACCTGTCACGATAGCCTTGATGTTTCCACCCAAAGCTGCACGCCATTTGCTAAAAATCAGCTTATCAGCAATGCTGCGTTTCATACCGCCTACCAAGCCAAAAGATTTGTCGTATTCATAATCGTCCGTCAAGCTCAATGCCCAGAAAAACAGCTTCTTTTTTGCGCCGTCCAATGCCAATCCTTTATTATAAATAGCTTCGTAAACTTTCTCTAACAGACGCGGAACCGTCGTAAAAAAGTAAGGTTTCGTTGTTTGCAAATCCCCCGTTTCACCACCCAGGTTATCCGTTCCGGTAAAGTAAACTTCTGCACCGTGATACATATAAACATAGATAGCCGCTCGCTCAAAAATATGACATAATGGCAAAAAGCTAAGTACGTTTTCACCCGGTTCTACTGGAATAATTTCTTCCGTCGCAGAGACTACCGATGTAATATTATGGTGCGACAACATCACACCTTTTGGGTTTCCAGTTGTACCCGAAGTATAGATAATCGTCGCCATTGACATTGGGTCAATCGCTGCTTTTCGTGCCGCAATTTCCTCCTCGTGTCCACTACTAAAAACATCCTCCCAAAACGGCTTGCCCGCTTGCTTATCCATTGTATAAATCTCCTTCAACGTCGGTACATTTGGCTGAGCAGCTTTAACTTTATCATGCAAATCATCTTTACCAACGAAAGCATAAGTAATCCCTGCATCATTCAAAATATACTCATATTCACGCGGAGAAATCGTCGGATACAACGGTACGTCAATCGCTCCAATTGCCTGACATGCCAAATCCACAATCACCCATTCTGGACGGTTTTTATATGCTGCTACCCCAATTCTATCCCCTGCTTTTACGCCCAATTCAATCAAACCCGCAGCCAATTTATTGACGGTATCTGATATTTCTTGTGTACTATAAAACGACCACGCTCCATCTTTTTTCTGCCCCATCGATTTTTTCAATGGGTGCTTCTTCATCTGATAATCTAAATATTCGTAAAGTTTCTTTGGCTTGTCCATATTTTATAAAAAATAAAAATTCGATTAGTGAAATAATTTCAGTCGTAAAAATGGAAAAAAATTTGAGTTTTTTCTCTTTTTTGAAAAAAAAAAATGGTTTTTTGAAAAAAATAGCGAAAATTCGCTGTTTTTAACGAAATTTGCAGTTCGTTAATACAAACTCATGCTGCGCACTTTTTACATTTCGCAGCGAAAATCTCTATTTAAGTCAAATGAAGATTCTTAAAGGGGAAGGACATATTTTCGAAGTTTTTTCTAAAGAATCCCGCAGGTGCATAACTAAAATGTTATGTAAGAGCATATAACATGAGTTAAAAAGCAGCGATTATGGGGATGGATACAGTCACAGCGTAAATTCAAAATTTTCACTATAAAATGAATACAGATACAGCCAAAAAAACAACTATTAAACGTAAAACTTCTACTCAAAATGCTACTGATAAAAAGCATCTTCGTGGCGGTCATTTTTTAGTTGGAAAAACGAATCCCGCCGACGTCTTCACTGCGGAAGAATTTGACGAAGAACAATTAATGATTAAAGAAATGGTGATTGATTTTTGTATAAAAAATGTGCAAGAACCATTTTTTAAAAGAGGTCGGGAATTAGAAATTATCCGCCCAGAAGACCGAGATGAAATTATTGGCAATTTTAAAAAAGCAGGCGAATTAGGATTATGCGGCGTCAGTATTCCTGAAAAATATGGTGGAATGGGCTTGGATTTTAATACCGGTGTTCTATTTTCAGAAGCTATTGCAGCCGGATTTTCCTTTGCCACAACCATTGGTGCGCAGACCTCAATTGGTTCATTACCAATTGTTTACTATGGAAATGAAGCACAAAAACAAAAGTATTTGCCTGGTATCGCGTCAGGTGAATTGATTGCCTCCTATGCCCTCACCGAACCAACGGCTGGCTCAGATGCCAACTCTGGACGAACTTCTGCAACGCCAACAGCCGATGGGAAACACTTTTTATTAAATGGTCAAAAAATCTGGATTACTAATGGAGGTTTCGCCGAAATCTATATTGTGTTTGCGAAAATAGAACAAGATAAAAACTTATCTGCTTTCATCGTCGAACGCGATTACGAAGGTTTCTCTATTGGACCCGAAGAAAAAAAGATGGGTATCAAAGCTTCTTCCACAGTCCAGATTTATTTTGACAATTGCCGAGTTCCTGCTGAAAACCTCTTGGGCGACCGCGAAGCTGGTTTCAAGATGGCTTTGAATATTTTGAATACAGGACGCATCAAACTAGCAGCAGGAGGTATGGGAGGCGCAAAATTTGCCCTGACTATGGGGGTTAAATACGCCTTACAACGCAAACAATTTGACAAATCTATCTCCGAATTTGGCGCAATTCAATACAAAGTAGGCGATATCGCCGCGAAAACATTTGCCATCGAATCTGCCGTTTATCGCACTGGTCAAAACATTGATTACAAATCTCAAGTATTTAAAAATCAAGGACTTAGCGATAGTGAGGCAACCTTAAACGCCATTCGGGAGTTTGCGATTGAATGCTCTATTTTGAAAGTAAAAGGGTCAAATCTCGCGTGCTATGCGACAGACGAAGCCATGCAAATGTATGGCGGTATGGGTTATGCTGCAGAAACGGGCTTGGAAATGGCATATCGAGACGCGCGCATCACCAAAATTTATGAAGGAACAAACGATGTAAACCAGATGCTTTGCGTCGGAGAGTTATTCAAACGCGGGATGCAGACTAAGGAAATTAATTTGCAAAAAGCAGGAAAGCCCATTCCAAAATTTATCATTAATCAAGTATTGGGCTTGGATGGTAGCAGTAAAAAATGGGGTACAGAAATGCGCATCGTACAAGCCTTAAAAAATACATTTTTGGTGATTTCTGGAGCAGCAGGTAAAAAACTGAAAACCAAACTCATTGACGAGCAAGAAATCATCCTTAACCTCGCCGATATTTTAGCAGAAGCCTATGTAGCCGAAAGTGTCATTTTGCGTTTACAAAAATTGGAGAACATGCCAAATGTAGATGCTAAAAAATACGAAACACAGACGAAAGCAGCTCAATTGTACTTATATGAAGCAGTCGATATTGCCCAGAAAGCAGCCAAAGACGCCATTGCAGGTTTTGCTAAAGGTGGCGAGAAAAAACGCTTGAATTATGCCGTTCGTAAAATGCTGAAACCTGCTGATTGGAATGCGAAAGAATTGCGGCGAGATGTGGCAAAGTATATTTTTGCGCAAGGGGAATATGCGATTTAGGAAGTTTGTAGAGTATAACCGCTCTTAAAGTAGAAATATTAATAACTGATGTTACGCACTCTGGATGTTTCGTGGCAAAAATCATCACAACTTCTGCCAATATCGAAGCCGCCACGACGGGAATTCTAAAGGCGCACAACGAAATATTAGCAAGAGTTGAAATTTATCTGCGCCGCATTTGAATACATAAAAATAATGGCTTTGCGTAACATCAGTTAATAAACAAGAGTCCTCACGCATTTTCAATTCAATGAAATGCAGTGCAAAGTCACCCCATTTCAATCTATTTTTACGGTTTTGAGACCCCTTAAGCCCAATGCTGTTGAATTAAGGAATTTTGATGGCACGGGTAGCGGATACCTTTAGGGT
Organism: uncultured Saprospiraceae bacterium; assembly: GCA_964445895.1. Lineage (GTDB taxonomy): Bacteria > Bacteroidota > Bacteroidia > Chitinophagales > Saprospiraceae > CAYUNA01. The sequence goes on from CAYUNA010000202.1 coordinate 6,641, forward strand.
ATCTGCTACCTTTTTGCTGCGTTTTAGGTAGCAGATACCTTGAAGGTATCCGCTACCCGCGCTTAATTCAACAGCATTGCCCTTAAGCCGCGTATAATTTATTTTCTTCTATAAACATTTTCGGCTCAAATTGCTCAACGAACAGATTCGACTAAAAATCCGGAATAACTCCTATTTTTTAAATTTTCAAATTTGCCCGCCCAGGTACTCTACACCAAAAACCATACGCCGTAAAAAAAACTACCCCAGCGAATTCAGGGGGAATCCAACTGAGGTAGTTAACTAAGAGCAATCTGTAAACAGTTATTTTTTATTAGAAACGGTATTTTTTGTTTGAGTTGGTTGATAAAACGAGGGAGTCGTGCTGTTTAATGTTCTTTAAAACTTATTTAAAATCGGTTTCGCAATTGGAATGACCCAGTAGGAAAAGAAAAATACTACCCCTTCGGACAAGTCCGTCGGGGTAGTCCCACACACTATTAGAACACCCACTATTTGAAGTCTTTGGTCAGCTTTTCTGACCGTTTTTCGTTGAGGTTATCATAAAAAACCAGCCCTACCGCCAAATGGTTTCGGGCTGGTCACACACTATGAGAACACCCTAAAATCTTTATGTAAATTGCTTTGAAAACTCGATTATTCCAAGTTTTCGTAACAAAGAAATGTCAATTTTAATAGCCAATCTTAGCTATTTGGAGGATGACTAAGCAGTTGAAAAAGCTGCCCCAACCTTATCGGAAGGGGCAACCCACACACTATGAGAACACCCTAAAATC
>CAYUNA010000203.1:0-1558 GCA_964445895.1 uncultured Saprospiraceae bacterium
AACTTGACTTTGAATCAAATCAGTCGTTTAGCTCGCTAAACTCTTTCTTTGATTCTTCGTCAAAATCCTAAATCATTGATTTTCAGTTCGTATAAAAAATAGACATGCTCTAAAGTACATGACACTATTTATTTGAACATTTTCAGAGGATATTTTTTCGCTATTTTCCTCCAAAAAATAGTTCCGTAACTACGGCTGTGCAACGATTTTTTGAAAAAAATCTCTCTTGCAAATTTCCACACATAAATAATGTCATGTACTTACGTGATGCGGGCGTTTGCCCTACTTCTTCAGACTCAATTTGTAACGATTAGTTACGGTTCGCGAAATTAGGAATTAGAAAGAGAATAAACTACCCTAATTGACAGAGAATATTTTTAGAAATTTCTAAAACGGAAAATAGTTCTATCAAATAGATAATTTATTGTTCACTTGTTCCTTAAATTTCGTTTATTCTTTCACAAAAAAGCCCCCTACTGAACTCAATCAATAGAAGGCTTATTATTTTAAATCAGGAGTTTCGTCCCGAATTCAATTCATTCATTCTCTAACGTTCAGAAATCTTAACTCCTGTCCGTCGATTCTGCATACGACCTGCTTTCGTATCGTTGCTGGCAATTGGTCGAGTATCAGCAAATCCCTCGAAGGTCATTCGAGATTTTGAGATACCACGTTTCGCCAATTTTTTATACAAACATCGCGCTCGAATACCAGAAAGTGTAATCACACCGTCACCAAATGGTCCGCTGTAAACATCGGATTCTTGACTATCAATATGTCCGTAAATATCCAATTTAGCATTCGGATATTCTTTCAACAACTTAGCGATATTGTCGATATGTGGTAAAGCACCTCGACTCATTTTCGCAGAGTTAAATGGATATTGTGTTCCTTGCCATGTAAAGGTTTGGTTGATATCACAGTTCGGATCAGATAAACAATCTGCCAATTGTGCTTCAATCGTTCCAGCAGCGAAGCCCATTTGTGCCGCATTTGGTCCTAATGATTCAACTGGTGCAGGCTCTTCCTCTTCCATTGACATCGTATCAACTGGCACTACTTCTTCAATCGTATCAACTGGAATTGGTGCAACTGGTGCGATTTTTTCTTCACAGCCAAAGCAACCTCTCAATAACCAAAGCAGTAATAACAGTAACAATAAAGCTAACAACCAAGGTAAGCAGCCTTTGAACCAAGGCTTAGAAGGCTCTTCTACAGGTGCAGCAGCGGCAGTTGTTGCAGCAGCAGCAGCGGCAGCACGTTCTCGTTCTGCTTTTTTACGAGCAGCGGCAGCAGCAGCGTCGGCTTCTCGCTTACGACGAGCTTCTTCCTCTGCTTTTCTTCGAGCAGCAGCTTCTGCTTCTTTCTTGCGTCGTGCTTCATCTTCTGCTTTTTTCGCAGCAAGTGCGGCAGCAGCAGCAGCAGCGGCGGCAGCGGCAGCAGCTTTTTTATCTTTTTCTTCCTTTTCTTTTTTCAATCGAGCAGCTTCAGCAGCAGCAGCAGCTTCTTTTTCCGCTTTCAATCGTGCAGCTTCGGCTTCTGCTTTTTTACGAGCAGC
>CAYUNA010000203.1:1658-7402 GCA_964445895.1 uncultured Saprospiraceae bacterium
CTTCTTCCGCTTTGAGACGAGCAGCTTCCGCAGCAGCTTCACGTTCTGCTTTCAAACGTGCTTCTTCAGCAGCTTTTGCCGCTTCTTCTTCTTGGCGAGCTCTCAACATACTTGCAGACCACCAAACACCATCTACTTGTTGTGCCCCTTTTCCGATAGTTGAGTCATGTCCACGTACCCAAGTAAGTACGTTGTTCATTTCTTCCTCAGATTCGTAGTAACAACTTCGTGCGATTTCTTGATGATTGCCTGCTCGAAGACTAAAAAAGTAGTATCGGTCATTCAGTGCCGTTCCTGTTTTCCAACGCTCATCCAAAGATGCATTCGTAATTACAGAACTAATCCCGTTTTCACGAGCAGATTCCGTTGTATAACCTTCACTTCGCAAAATCGTCTCACCATTTCCATCATTATAACTGAAGTAATGTTCCTCATCTTGTACGAAACGGTGAAAACCAGCCTCTCCATTATAAGTTTGACATTCTAAATAATCATCGACAATTCGTTTGCCTTGTGCAGCTGCAATTTCTAATTCAGAACCCAATAATGTTCCAACAGCCGCTTGCATATCTTCCTCTGAACCGTAAAAGAAACTTTTAGCAAGGTTCTTACCTTCTGCTCCTTTTAGGTAAAAATAGAATTTACCATTTCGAGCCATTTTACCTTCGTAATTGCTCTCATACGGCCCGTATTTCATAATTTCATCAACAACTGCCTGTGCTTGCTCTTGCGTTTCAAAACCACGAACATCAGCGTTCAGGAAAATTGTTTTACCTTCATTATTTTTAAAAGTAAAATAATGTTTATTATTTCCTGAACGGAAAATCTGATAGGTAATCTCATTAAACAAATAAGAACCATCTGCCAAGTAAACTTTCTCAGCCTTTGGTTTCTTAGGTGTCGTTCGTTTTTTCCGTTTTTTCTTTGGTTTATCTTCCAAAGGTGGCGGCGGTGCATCAATCGAAATCGAAGCAGCCCGATTCGCAGCTTCTAACTGCGTCCCTTCTTGTACACTTCTTACTTCAGTTGCTGTGCCTGTGCCAGTACCTCCTCCCATCATTCGAGCAATCACCCCATTCATCTCGCCTACGCTATCAAACCAGCGACTTGTCGCAATTTCTTGGTTGTTACCCGCTCGTAAGTTGAAATAATTCTTTCCATTAGGATGTACTTGACGTTGGTAACGCGCATCATTATTCATATTTCTGGTAACAGAATTGATACCATTGTCACGCGCACCAGTAGATTTATAACCTTCACTAATCAAATATACATTACCTCCTAAATTGTAAGAAAAATAATGCAACCCATCAGCAGAAAAGGAATCAAAACCTTCTGCAAGTCCTGTTCCATTAGATTCATAGAAACCAAGCTCTTTATAATTATCCACATTCCCATCAGCTTCATAAGGCTTTTCTGTTTCTGTTGCAGCAGTAGTTTTGGTAGCTTTTTTTGCTCCTTCATCCTGAATCGTCTTCACGCCAGGTACTTCTGCTTGGAAAACACTTATTGCTCCATCTCGGTCAGCAGCATTAGCATAATTGGGACTACGACCAATCTCTTGTCCATTTCCAGCTTTCAACACAAATGCGAAAGTTCCATCAGCATTGCTGACTTGTTCGTAACGGTCTACATTTCCAGAATTGTTGATTACAGATGCTAACCCATTATTACGAGCATCTTTGTCAGCGTAGCCCTGACTGTTTAGAATCGGCTGTTCATCATCGGTAAGAAATTGAAAATAGTAATTATTATTACTTTTTCTGCGGAAAAGTCTATATCTCATAGTCCCTGTTTAAAGTGAAGAAATAAGGTTAAGTATGTTTAAAATCATGTTCAAAATGTTATATTGTATTTATTTGAAAATGAGTTTGATTTTTTTTGTTCAGTTCTTGTTATTTTTTGTTGATTTCCCTTCAACGGCTTAAAGGAAAGCTATTTTTTGGAAATATCAAAAAATTAGGCAAAAAAAGTGTTTTTACGGGAGAATTTTGGGGGTATATGCTTATGACGGGAGGAAATAGGGTAAAGTCACATCACTTTGACATAAAGATATTTTTTATACTATTTTACTACATAATTTAGTTAAAAAGAGCTATTTTTTTCTAAAAAAGCACCTTTTCCCCCGTAAATTTCTGAAAATTGATATTCATTTATTTAGCGGTATATCAAAAAATGCTTTTTGCTTTTTTGCTATCATTAATCCGTCGGATAATATAACTAAAATATATTCGAACCTACCGCGAAAGGACTGAAATTGGCATAGTAGAGCATTACATTTGATGCACCGTTATTTGTTTTTATAAATCTTTATATGAGATTCAATAGAATTTATCTACATCTCCTATTGAAATCTCTATTAAGTGCCGCGAAATATTCAGAATGCGTAACATTAGTTTGTTATTCTCATCCAAAATCGCTAACTTTCACCTGAAACTATGATTTTTTACGTAAAAATACCATCCATGAAATACCTCTCGCTTTTTTTTACCCTCTCCGTTTTGACAACCTTTTCTTTCACTTCCGACCCTTTAGAAAATGGCTTAATCGCCTATTATTCCTTCAATAACTGCGATGCCCGCGACGACTCTGGCAATGACTCTGATGGCATTTTATTTGGCAAAATGAACTGTGCCTGTGGCGTAGAAGGAGACGGTTTGGAATTGGATGGCATACAGGATTACATCGAATTTCATGGTAGCGTCAACAACTATTTTACCACTTCTGATTTTACGATTAGCTATTATTTTAAAGCGGGTAAATACAGCATTTTTCAACAGAGTATGCTATCTAAACGAGAGACCTGCGAAGAGATTAACATGCTTGATATTCAACTCAATGCCAACCAAAAAATCGTTGATACTGACCTATTTGAAAGCCCTCAAAAGTACTTCCGCGACATCAGTCCCAAATTGGATAGTACCCTATGGATACATTTCGCAATTGTGCGGGAAGGCATTCGGGCACGGACGTTTATTAATGGACAATTACATAAAGAAGGGCTTCGATGTAGCGGCATAGATTTGACAAATGATGCAGTGCTATCGTTTGGCAATAGTCCTTGTATCCGTGGCGGACGGACAGTGCGTTTTAAAGGCGTGTTGGATGAAATGAAGATATATGACCGAGCATTGTCAGAGGAAGAAATCATGGAATTGTATAGCCGAAATCCCGTCGAAAATGCAGAGATTGACTGTGTAACTTTTCAGGAAGACACTTTAAAAATAGAAGAAGTGGAGACGCTTTGTGAACGGTAATTTTCACTTCAAAATCACTTGCATCAACTCCTTAAAATCCGCTGCATCTTCATACAAACGGTCGCTATATCGAGTCGCAATTAATTTCAAATGATGCACTTGGTCGTCGCGCAGAACGAATTCAATCGTAATGTTTCCATAGCCTTGTTTGAATTTTTCTTTAGTCATAAAATCCGTTCGTGGCTTGAGATAATGCCGATTGGTTGTTTCTAACCACTTCCCTTTTTTATACGTTCGTGTGTCCGAAATATCCGAACGATAATTCAAATTTTGCACCTTTTCTTTCAACCAATCAAACAAATGCGTTACGTCGCGCTTGCTGTATTTGGTATGGTGAAATTGGATAGCAAATCCCTTGGATGAAGGCGTATTTAAAAAATTCATTGCCTCATCAATGCGCTCAGGCGCAACTCGATAAATGGCATATTGGTCACTCAGCCAATCCAATAATCGGCGGGCGACTAAGGTTGTTTTCCAAAATTCAAAATCCACTTTCTCCTCTTCCGACCGAGTAATCAATTCGTGAATAAATGGATTTGCGGCCGTCGAGGTTTCTGATTTCTTAAAAAGCGATTTGAAGTAGGTGAACGGGTCTTGCATATTATTCTTTTGATACTTAACGTGACGCAATTTTTTAAATTGCGACTTCTTAAAATCCACAAATTTTGCTCTTGATGGTTAGCTGAATTAGCGCAATTTAAAAAATTGCGTCACGTTAAAAACACAGAAATTCAAGATAGGTTTTTGAAATAAAAAAGGAAACTACCAAACCTTGATAACTTCCTTTTTTACTAAATTTTTCACTCTGCGCCAGAAAACCGTGCGCCGTCTAAACCAACAACTGCTTCATATCTACTTTCTCGCTCACCATTTTCTCCAAATCGTCAATTTTCACGCGCACTTGTTCCAACGTATCGCGATCACGTAAAGTCACAGTGTCGTCTTCCAATGTATCAAAATCAATTGTTACACAGTAGGGTGTTCCAATCGCATCCTGACGCCGGTAACGACGACCAATTGCATCTTTTTCATCGTATTGACAATCGAACGAAAATTTTAACTTATTAAATACTTCGCGCGCTTTTGAGGTCAATTCTTCCTTGTTTTTCAACAATGGCAAAACCGCACACTTTATAGGGGCCAACGCCGGATGAATTTTCAAAACCGTCCGGGTAGAATCGTTTCCTTTCGCATCTGGAACTGTTTCTTCTTGCAATGCATTCGTCATCACGGCCAAAAACATACGGTCACAACCAATCGAAGTCTCCACCACATACGGCACATAATTCTCTCCTTTTTCACCTGCCTCCGGGTCAAAGTATTGCAGTTTTTTACCCGACAATTCTTGATGTGCATTTAAGTCAAAATCCGTCCGTGAATGAATTCCTTCCAACTCTCTAAAACCAAACGGAAATTCAAACTCAATATCCACTGCTGCATCAGCGTAGTGTGCCAAATTATCATGATCGTGAAAACGTAACTTATTATCTGGATGCAAAGCTTGATGCCATTTCAGACGAGTTTCTTTCCACGTTTTGTACCATTCGATTTGTGTCCCTGGTTTTACAAAAAATTGCATCTCCATTTGCTCAAATTCGCGCATTCTAAAGATAAATTGCCGTGCTACGATTTCGTTTCTAAATGCCTTGCCAATCTGTGCGATACCAAATGGAATTTTCTGTCGCGATGTTTTTTGAACATTCAAAAAGTTGACAAAAATACCTTGTGCCGTCTCCGGACGCAAATAAATCTTACCGTCTTCGCCCGATACCGCGCCTAATTGCGTGCTAAACATCAAGTTAAATTGACGAACTTCTGTCCACGTTTTCGAACCACTTTCTGGGCAAGCGATTTCCAATTCTTCGATTTGCGCTTTCAAATCTTCCATGTCTTCGTTTCGCAATGCATCGTTCATTCGCTTCAAATTCGCGTCAATCTTTTTTTGCCGGTCTAAAATCCGACCGTTTGTTGACCGAAATTCAGCTTCATCAAAAGCGTCACCAAATCGCTTCGCTGCCTTCGCCACATCTTTCTTAATCTTTGCTTCGATTTTCTCCATCGCACCCTCAATCAACTGGTCAGCCCGATATCGTTTTTTACTATCTTTATTGTCAATCATCGGGTCGTTAAACGCATCGACATGACCGGATGCTTTCCACGTTTTTGGATGCATAAAAATCGCGGCATCAATACCAACGATGTTTTCGTGCATTTGCACCATTGATTTCCACCAATATTCTTTGATGTTATTTTTCAGCAATGAACCATACACCCCATAATCATAGGTAGCACTGAGTCCATCGTAAATTTCGCTGGAAGGATAAATAAAGCCATATTCTTTGCAATGCCCTACGAGCGTCTTGAATGCATCTGCTTGTTGCGCCATTTTATTGTTGTTTGAGAAGTCGGAAGTTAGACCTCTTTTTTCAAAAAGAAGGCAAAGGTAAAAAAATCACTGTGCCTAAAATTAAATTTGGTCAGTTAATT
>CAYUNA010000204.1:0-7388 GCA_964445895.1 uncultured Saprospiraceae bacterium
TCCCTCAAAAAGACGTCGCGCGTCATCTGTAGGTTCGTGCAAATTTTAGTTATATTAAATGTCATATTATTTGTTCTTTGGCTATCACCTGTCCGTCCGCACCACGATAAATATTCTTCCAGCCGGAGCAAAAACTGGATTTTTATCAAAAATCCAGTTTTTGCTCCGGCTAAAAAAGAATATTTCCGGGCACTTATTTTCGCCACAAAATGTGCTAAGTGCGCAACATCAGTTAGTCATTATTCAATCACAACTTTCTGAAAAACAGACCGCTCGCCATCACCAATTTGCAAAACATAAACACCTTTGGCAAAATGGTCAAAATCAAACTGTTTAGTCAATAAGCCAGTGCTAAAATCAAGCTGTTCGGTGTACAATTTTTGACCAATCACATTGTAGAAATTGACCTCTAATTCGCCCAACGGTTGTCCTGCCATGACCAAAGTAAACTGACCTGTATTTGGATTCGGGAACACGTTAAATTGCTCCAAACCTGGAATCTCCTCTGTTGAAATCGCAATAATATCAATCTCTTCCGTGAACGTTGCCACACCACAATCATTGATTACCGTTAAAGTCACTACATAAGTTCCTTCCTCGTCATATAAGTGGGATGGAGAGACAGAAGTGCTGGTGTCATCGTCTCCAAAATCCCAGGAATAACTATTGCCATCTACTGAATTATTGATGAAACTGACGGCTAAACCATCCGCTTCAAATTCAAACTGGGCAGTTGGAACACCCGCTACACTGATGAATTGGTCTGCCAGGAAAGTATGACTTCCTCCGGCATTAGACACCGTCAAGTTGACATTATAAATTCCTGGTGTAGAGAAGACAATGGTCGGATTAGCTTCATTGGAGGTTGCTGGTGTACCGCCTTGGAACGTCCATTCGTAGGAAGTCGGATTGCCCGTTGATAAGTCCATAAAGGTCACTTCAAATGGTGCACAGCCCTCCCGTATATCTGCATCAAAAGCTGCAAATGGAGGCAATGCTGTTACATCGACTTCTTGAACCAGAGTATCCGGACCACAGGCACCGCTGGCAACCAGTGTGACCTCATAAGTGCCTTGCTGTGGATAGGTATAAACTGGATTTTCCTCAATGCTCATATCTCCATTTCCAAAAAACCAGGTGTAGCTACCGGCATCCGTTGACATATTTGTAAATGTTACCGTTGCATCCATAACCGATAAATCAAAATCAGCGACAGATTCGGCGTTGACTTCGATATAGTCAATTTGTTCGTAGGTATTCGTACCAAAAATATTAGTTGCTTCCAAAACGACTGTGTACAAGCCTGGATTATTAAACGTGACAACAGGGTTTTGTTCTGTCGAAGTAGCTGGAGCACCGCCTTCAAATGTCCAAAAATAGGTATCGGCATTTTCAGAAGACAGGTTTTCAAAAGTAACCACAAATGGTGGACAGCCTTTTACATTATCTGCCTGGAATGCTGCGATTGGTGCCTGCGTAGCGATGACGACGATTTCGGTTGTTTCTACCGTTCCGCAATCATTGGTAGCTGACAAAACAACGGTGTAAGCTCCATCTTCTGTATAAGTGTAAGATGGATTTTCGGCTGTACTTGTGCCCATATTGTCACCAAAATCCCAGCTATAACTGGTTGCATTGTCTGAGTTGTTGTTGAAATCAACTGTTTGGTCAGTCGTTGTAAAATCGTATGCTGCTGTTGGCAATCCATCGACAGTAATCAAATTAATTTGCTCAAAAGTATCCTCACCTGCTGGATTGGTTACGGTTAAAGTCACGTTGAATGTGCCTTCATTTTCATAAACCACAACAGGGTTTTCTTCGGTCGAAGTCGCTGGATTTCCACCTTCAAATGCCCAGGCATAACTAACAGCGTTTTCAGAAGATAAATTCATAAAGGCAACTTCAAATGGCGCACAACCTGTCATTGACATGGCTGCAAAACCCGCGGTTGGCGGTGTAATAATAGTAACTTCTTGCGTTGTTGTGATCGTGCCGCATTGGTTGGTTGCCATTAAAGTAACGGTGTAAGTGCCGTCATTGGCATAAGTATAGTTAGGACTTTCTTCTGTACTTGTTCCCATATTATCACCAAAATCCCAGATAAAACTCGTTGCATCATTTACATTATTGGTGAAATCTGCTTGCGCATTGTTTACGGAAGTAGAAAAATCACCTTCTGGCAAACCAGAAATTGTGATGTAATTCATCAACGCAATTTCGTTCATGCCTGCACTATTACCTGCTGCCAATGTTACCGCATAAACACCTGGTGTAGCGTAAGTTATTAATGGATTTTGCTCCGTCGAAGTTGCTGGTGTACCTCCTTCAAAAGTCCAATTCCAATCAGTTGTGTTGTCGGTAGATTCATCCATAAATTGAATGGCATCTCCTGCACATCCGCTTTGAGTACTTGCTGAAAAGTTAGGCAACGGTGGCGTAATAATGGTCACCATTTCAGTTGAAGTGACTGAACCACAGTCATTGGTTGTCGTTAATGTAACGGTATAGGTACCATCATTATCGTAAGTATAAACTGGATTTTCTTCTGTACTTGTGCCTGTATTGTCACCAAAATCCCACATGTAGCTTGTTGCATTAGTAGAGGTATTGGTGAAAGATACTGTAGCGGCATTGTCTGCGAAATGCGTGAAACTGGCGGTTGGTTCATCATTTATCGTAATAAATTCTGTTTGTGTAAATACGTTTTCACCCGAACCATTAGTGGCTGTCAACGTCACATCATAAACACCTGCCATTTCATAAACAACAGTTGGATTTTGCATAGTCGATGAACTTGGATTTCCACCAGGGAAAGACCATGCCCAGCTTGTTGTGTTAGCAGAAGACATATCCATAAACTGAACCGTCAAGGGCGCACATCCCGTTGTCGCATTGGCATTAAAAAACGCCTGCGGTAGCGTAGAGACCGTTACTGAAGCAGTGGTCATGTTCATTCCACAAGCATTGGTTGCTGTTAAAATGACGTCATAAGTTCCATCCTCAGCATAGGTATAAGTTGGGTTTTCCTCAGTACTTGTTCCCGTATTGTCACCAAAATCCCATGAGAAGGAAGTTGCGTTGGTCGTCATATTGGTGAAATCAACGGTTTGGTTATTTGCCAAACTCATGAAATCAACATCTGGAATATCATCAATTGTGATATAAGAAGTTTCCGTAAAAGTATCATCTCCTGTATCATTTGAAACCGTTAATGTCACATCGAAAGTCCCCAGATTATTGTAAACAACAGTTGGATTTTGGTCGGTCGAAGTGGCAGGTTCACCACCCGGGAATGACCAATTATAAACGGTTGCATTTTCAGAAGATTCATTCGTGTACTGAACCGTAACTGGCGCACAACCTGCTGTTATATTGGCTGCAAAACCCGCCGTTGGTGGCGTTGCAATCACAACTGTTTGAGTGGAAGTGAATGTTCCACAAGGATTGGTTGCGGTCAAAATTACAGTATAAGTCCCATCAAGTGTATAAGTATAAGAAGGATTTTGCTCGGTACTCGTTCCAGCATTATCTCCAAAATCCCAGGTATAAGTATCCGCATTGACGGAAGTATTGGTAAAATCAACATTCAAACCGTTGACCGTACTGGTAAAATCTGCAATAGCATCCGATTCAATGGTAATAAAATCAGTCATAGTTGTTGACGCAGAACCTGAATCGTTGATAGCTTCTAATGTTACACTAAAAGTGCCAGGATTATTATAAGTAACGGTCGGATTTTGGTCAGTAGAAGTAGCTGGTTCGCCACCTTCAAATGTCCATAACCATGCCGTGGCATTTTCGGAAGATTCATCAAAAAAGCTAACCGTTTCGGGGACACAGCCAAAAGTTGTATTCGCAGAAAACGCAGCGTTTGCGGGTGGATTGGCTACAATAACTGTCTGTGTGAAAATATCTGTACCACAATCATTTGTTGCCTCTAAAGTTACCGTGTATTCACCGTCTTGATTGTATAAATAAAATGGTTCAAATACAGTACTTGTACCTGTTCCATCTCCAAAGTCCCAAGTGTAACTGGTCGCATCAACAGAGCTATTGAAAAAATCAACACCCGAACCGTTGACATTTGAAGTGAACGCCGCAGAAGGTAAATCTTCTGCAATGATATAAGTAAATTGGGTTGTTTCATCCATTCCCGCACCATTCGTCACCGTTAATGTGACATCATAAGTGCCTGGGGTATTATAAGTCACTGTTGGATTTTGGTCAGTCGAAGTGGTAGGGTCACCTCCAGCAAAACTCCAATTCCAGGCGGATGGATTATTTTCTGATTGGTCATTAAACTGCACATTGAATGGGACACAACCACTGGTAATGTTTGATGTAAAACTAGCAACTGGCGGCAACTCCAAATCAATGATAACTTGAGTTTCATCTGTACCACAATCATTACTAACGACTAAAGACACCGTGTAAGTCCCTCCTTGCGAATACGTATGTGTGGGGTTTTGTTCAGAACTGGTCGTGTTGTCCCCAAAATTCCATTGATAAGAATTCGCAGAATTGGTTAAATCATTGAAATCAACGGTTAAACCACTGATTGTAAAATCAAAATCTGCGACCGGGAAATCTTCCACAACAACATAACCGAATTGTGTTGTTTGGTCTGTTCCGTTAGCATTAGTGACGACCAAAGTTACATCATAAACTCCTTCCGTAAAGTAAGTAACACTAGGATTTTGTTCGGTAGAATTGTCTGGTGAAGCACCCGGGAATGACCAACTCCATGAGGTTGCTCCGTTTTGAGATTCATCGAAAAAGTCTATTTGAAATGGTACACAACCTTGACTAACATTTGAACTAAAATCAGCTACTGGCGGCAAACTTATTTGACAATCACTCGTCACCGCAATATTGTCGATGTACATATTATTACCGAATCCGTTGACGTTTTCAATTCTGATTTTTGCTTGAGTTGTCCCCGCAAAACTGGAAAGGTCTAAAGATAAACATCCAGGTCCGAAGGTTGTTCCAAAACACCATTCCGTTTCATTTTCAGGGACGAATTGGGCAGTCGTTTGGTTAGCAGTGGCAAAGTTTCCACCACCATTTTCAGTTGCCGCAAATACACGTGTATAGCTTGCTCCATCATTGGTAGAAACATATACGACCAAGGAGTCACGGAAAGTAGCATCGTAACGCGCATAAGCATAATCGATATCTAAATTGATAAACGTACGCCCTGAAAAATCTAAAGTTGGAGAAACCAAAGCATCGCGAGAACCTACGTTGTTGGTATTGTAATTATCAAAAGCCATCACTGCTGTTCCATACCGACTCGAATTGAGCGTCGCTGCTGTCCAAGCTTCGTCACCATCCGGATTTTCTATATCCCAACCATTCAAGCCTGTTTCAAAATCAGTATAATGAAAGAAATCAGTACCACTACCGACACTAATTGTTTGTGAAGTTGAATTCGAACCGTTGCCATTAGAAACCGTCAATGTTGCATTAAAACTCCCTGGATTGTTGTAAGTAATCGTTGGATTTTGCTCCGTCGAAGAACTTGGTGTTCCTCCTGGAAAAGACCAACTCCAAGAAGTGGCGCCGTTGGTAGATTGGTCAATAAAAGTGACCATACTACCGGTACAAATTTGAGCATAATTCGGTGTAAAGGCAGCTGAAGGAGGCACTGGCGGGCCGCAGGTTGATAAGCAGCCACCACTAATCAAACCAGCCACAAAATTATCAACAGCATTAATTGATTGAGCTGACCAGGTTGCTGTATTTTGGACAGCAGGCGCCATGATGAATGAAGAGCCAGCAGCGTCATGATTAGAACTGAAATTATGTCCATACTCATGCGACACCAAAACTCGTTTTAGATTGGCGTTAGAGGTGAAATCCTGCAAAAGATTATATCTGATATTGGTACAAACCGCACTCAACCACGCTACACCAATCGTCGAACCTGCTAAGTCCAATCCTGTCCACAAAGAAGCCAAATCATAGCTCACACTAAATCCTCCTCCTTGCCCCCAATTGGTGAAATCATCTAAGTAATCACCTGCATCAGGATTGCCTGTGCCACTTGGCCATGGATTATTCCCATTTGTAACGATAAATTGTTGGACGATGATAAATTGAATTTCATGGGTGAAAAAATCAGCGTCATAATCTGTTTGGACATTATTGTTAACTGCAATATTGTGATTTTCAACATTAACAACGGTATTGTATTCTGCAAACATGGCTGCATCAGAAGCAATTGCTAACTCTACTTCATAACAAGCCAATGACTTATTTGAATTTTCAACAATATCTTGACTGTGGTTGTGCTTGTGATTATGCTCCATTGTTGATTTATTGAGTGCCAAATCCATCGCACCACAAGTCCCGTCAGATGGAATCACATTTTGACCTTTATAAACAACAAATTGATTTTTAGGTGCAGTCTTATTAAAATACCAAGCAGGCTCAATGAAGACATACTCTTGCCCTGTTTTTACAAAACCATAGATAAAATCGGTATCCAAAGTCAAAGCAATAACAGAATTGGTACTACCTTCCAATGCCCCTCGAAAGGTCTTGTTTTCACTTCGAGGTAAATCTTTTACACCTTTATCTGTTTGAATAGTTAGGACATAGTTTTCTGCCCGAACGTCATGTGGTGTAATAGAAAAATCCCAATCGTATTGACTACCTAATTTTAATTTAAAATCCACGTCAACTGCGCCACTCTTTGCAAAAGCATTCAATGCTGCGGCGTCAATTTCATATACTTCATACTCCAAAAATTGTTTAGAAAATGAGGTATGTTGGGCGTTTTTTAAAAGTTTTCCGTTAAACACTGTCTTTTGTGCAAAAGACTGAAAAACAAATAACGTGAAAATAAATGTGGTAATGAGTTTCCAATTCATGTTGTTGAATTATTATATGTGGTGAAAAGTCGGTTTTGACTAAGATCATGTATAATTTTTCTATTTCCTGAAGACTTGGTTTTCAGTTCATATAAAAACTAGACATTCTCCAATATTAAATTTTCTTTTGATAAATGGGAAGAGCATATTTTCTACAGAAAAAAAACAGGCATAAGTGAAATGAATTTAATAAGTTGAGCCAGAATGCGCCGTAATTTTTTCTTGTAAAAAGGTTTAAAAATCAGTGCATAGCCGCGTTACGGACTTATTTTTAAAGGTTTTTAGAAGGAAAAAGAACAAGCATAATGGTTCAAGTTATTGAATTCATTTCACTAAGAATGCGCAGTTATGCATTTACCATATTTGTATCTTTTCTAAAATAGTGTTTGTCTGACGTAGCGTTTGAAATAGAATTTTGTGATATAATTGCTAAACTTGTTAAGAGGTAGAGTATGTTAAAGGGTTTTCTCATAAAAAAAATGCAGTTCATTTTGAGCCGAAAATGATTAG
>CAYUNA010000205.1:0-7387 GCA_964445895.1 uncultured Saprospiraceae bacterium
AGCGGCGTTTAAATCTCACTCAACCTCATTCATAAAGTCTATTTAAGTTTATTTGGTGTATTTATATAGATACACTAATCGAGTCAATTAGAAGCTAACGGAAGATATGCTTAATAATGCAGTACATAAATTTATTTTTAAAATTTGCGCAAAGATAGGATTTACCCTTGTTTAATATCGAAAATAGTCTCTAATTTTAAAAAATGGACAATTTATTTTTAATGACGAGTAACAAACGAGGTCTAAATGATTTGAGTAGTAAGTCATTTTTTGACAAAAAAGTTCCTACTGCAAATATATTTTCATAAAAAGAATACAATATTTAAATAAATTATTAAAATTTTCATTCGTTAATTTGTTACAAATTGGCTACTTTTTTCAAATGCTAAAACGGCTGTTTTATAACTAACAGTCTCTGTTCTACAAAAGAGAACACACCTAATTTTATAGTAGTCAACGTATAATTTTTGGTCAATAAATAGTCAACTTTTCCTTTCCCATAAAAAAACTATTGCTAATCGAAATTGGTTTTTATTGAAAAAAAGGGTTGAAAAAAATTCATTTATTCTAAATTTTCAAAGCACTAACCCTGTCACAAAAAAAAATATCAAAGTATAGTAAAAAAGACATATTTATGGTATTTTGCATCCGAATTAAAACCCGATTTAGCGAGCAATAACAATTATAAATTTTTCACACCTACTCCTCCCTTCTGTGTCGAAATCTTTGGTTTTGCTCACTTCGTGGTATTTTAGCCACACTTTCCCATCAATCGTTTATCTTGCTGACTACTTAAAAAACAGTCGCAAACTTCCCAACTACTGTCTAACTTCAATGCAAGATTAAATCTGCACAAAACGTGTAGTGCAAACCTTGTTTTTAGGCTATTTGATGTGACAGTCAAATAGCTAACTCAAACGTGTCAATATTGTAATAATTTCCAATTTGTATTTTTTTGTAATATATACTGTAAATTTTTATGTATTATAAAATTATTAAAGTTGAATAACTTTTGTATATATTTGGGCTGGGAATCAGTTGTGTTAAACATTACGTTATACTTTAATTTCACAACTTGGCATTGTTTTAGTAAATTCTGTAACAGATTTAATTAATTAAAAAAACATAGATATGAGAAAGCAAAAAAATGAGACCGTGGTCCTCAAGAAGGGAAAACACGATATTGCTTTAGACTACGCCGAACTACGCAAGGCTGTTTTAGTCTTACGAGCGGTCAACCACAAATTACGTCAAAGAATTATTGACTTATTGGATGAGCACGAAAGAATGACAGTAACTGACATCTACATCAAACTCCGATTGGAACAATCTGTCGCTTCCCAACATTTAGCTATCCTACGCCGAGCTGGCGTCGTTGCAACTGAAAGACATGGCAAATTCATCTATTACGCAATCGACAAAGTACGATTAGATCAGATTTCTCGATTGGTAGAAGAATTGGCTGCGTAAGCATTTGTACAATTAAAAAAAATTGAATGACTTATCTAAATTTGTTAGCGGAGGGCTTACAAAATTAAATTTTCCCATTTTTTTTTAATTTTTTTTCTTGGAACATTATTTATTACTCCCGTGAATAAAAAAATATGGAATAAACTGATTTGCAGTACATAACGCATGTTTATTTTTTATGTTACGGTAGCAATTTTGCTAAAAAAGCGTAACAAAAAAATGCTGTAAACCAGTTGGCTTACAGCATTTTTTATTTGTTTATTTTGAAAAAATAAATAAAAAACTCATATTTGCTATTCACATTAGTTAAAGGCTTAGATAAAGGTATATTTCATAAGGTTTTTTTAAAGGCTTGAATTACACAATTGAGAATGAGATAAATAAAAAGTGAAATATCTTTTATTGGATAAATATTAATTTGTTTTTCCATAAGCTATATTCGTTCATTACTCCAAATTTTATTAACTTCTATGAGAAAGGCTAAGGTAAACATTAACAAAGAGAAACTGCAAGAGTCGTCTGAGATTCTAAGAGCGTTGGCACATCCGCTCCGATTGAAAATTTTAGAGTTTATTGATTCTAACGATTTAATTAACGTCAACAAAATTTACAATACGCTTAAATTAGAACAGTCGATTACTTCTCAACACTTGCGCATCCTCCGATTGGCAGGCTTAGTAGAGACACAGCGAGATGGAAAATTCATTCATTATAGCTTGAATTATGACAAAATTTCGCACTCTGTCAACGCTATTCGCTCATTTTTGGATGAAGGCGCTGAGTAATTTATTCTTCGCATTGGTTTATTAGTAAGTAAAAGCTGGTTTAGTAACTGTCTTTTCGTTATTTCTATCTTGTGTTCATCATAAGATAGCCTAATGCGTAGTGTAATTTAATTCCTCTTTCATTAAGTTATAGCATCTATCATTCAATTAAGTTGCTAATTCACTCAACATTTCTTTCCTAAAAATTAGTACTCGCAGGAACTGTTCAACCTCCGCTTCCCACAACCCCCATGCTTGTGAAGAACGTCCCCATCCTGATTTCATTTTTTCCAATAGGTTTGGAGAGCATTTGTAGGCAGCTTCATGAAGCAACGTCTTATAATGTATTTTATCCCAAAAATGGGAAGGTGCAGCTGCCAACCACTGCTGAAATCGACCAATTGCCAACATAGCCAAATGGTCATTCCAGGCATGAGACACGCCGATTAATAACTGTAAAACTGGAGATTTCTCATTCAACAACTGTCGATTTTTTTCTAAATGTTGAATCGTTATTTTGTTAAAAACGGATGGCGACAAAATCTCTGCAATTGTTAACAGTTGCTTTGACTCCCACAAATCAGAATTGCCTAAGTGTAACCACATTTCTAATAATGGCTTTGCCCAATCCCGATTTTTATGTAGTATCGTCGCCTCTACCATTCCTTGAATCAATGTTTTTGACCAATCATTTTGATAAAATAATTTCAGCACCTTTTCTGGCGTGCCATCAAAGAACCTTTCCCAACGCGACGGCGGAACTTTAGACAACATTTGGTACAAAATTCCCATCTTCTGCCCAGCATATTTTTTAGATTTTGGATTGACACCATCACGAATAGCCGTTTCGTCTGGCAAATCAGGCAGGTTTATTTTCAAGCTATCATTATCGAAATGAATTAATTCTTCCAATCGCAAATACATTCGTTCGACCAGTTCTGAATCAGGAATTGCTGCCAATAAGCTGGCTGCCGTTTCTCTAATTTCCTTCCGTCCATCATACAAGCAATCTTCCAAAAACGCCTCATCCGTTTTCGATAACCCAACGCTTAATGCTTGTAAAAAATCGACTTTATCCCGCCAGCTTTCTTTTTCCCACGTTGCTGATAAAATGTCTAAAGTTTTGCTAGTATCTTGCTCTCGAAAAAACGTTAAAAAAGCAACACGTTCTTCCTTAGTGCCTACTGCCCAAGTGTCAGGAGAGGGAAGTCGCTCCAGTGTTTGCCAAACTGGATTTTGTGCTAATAACCACCACCCTCGCTTACCGATAGCTAGTTTGATTTTTTTCCAAAATGCTCTTGATTCCAAACTTTTATTTAATAAATCAGGTAAGTTTTTGGGCGATAATTGTTTTTTATTTTTTTCTAAATTTGCAATAAATTCAGGTAATGCCCGCTCGTATTCCCCATTCAAAATCAAACTCAAATGATGCGTAGATTTTGGACTAGCAATTTCTTCTTCATTCGCATCCTCTGCTGTCTCTATAATTTTACCTTCATATTTTGGCAACAAAAAAGCGGCCTTTTTGATTTGTGAAAAAAATGCAGCACTCTCTAAAAGAATTTGGGTTTCTTCCGCATCCATGTGAATGCCGTGATTGGTGAGATTTTCTTTAGCCACATCAGAAAGATGGCTACGCTCTGTCCCCAGTAAAGCAATTTTAGACAGTTCCTTCCACATGATTTTTTTTTATGGCAAATATATTCAAATTCCACAGAATCTACTGACGGTCACTGATTTCCATTCACAAATTAATCCTGGTTACAACTTGACGCAGGTTTCATTTTAAAACCTTATTTTTGTAAAAAAAGCACATGATTCGACGGCATTTTATCTGGCTATTCAGCGTAATATTTCTTTTTTCGGGCTTTTCCATTCCTGAAAAAGAGAAAATTGCTGTCTATATTTTTCTCGGCGAAGAATGCGTAATTTCACAACATTATACATTACAGTTAAAAGAATTACATGCTCAATTTGCTAACGAGCATATCCGATTTACAGGTTATTTTCCAAATCCTAATTCTACTTTAGAAAGC
Organism: uncultured Saprospiraceae bacterium; assembly: GCA_964445895.1. GTDB lineage: Bacteria > Bacteroidota > Bacteroidia > Chitinophagales > Saprospiraceae > CAYUNA01. The sequence goes on from CAYUNA010000205.1 coordinate 4,271, forward strand.
ATACAAAGCTTCAAAGAAAAATATACACTTCCGTTCGAGTTAAAACACGACAAAGTACAATTGCAGATGATGAAATTCGGCATAACAGTAACCCCCGAAGTCATCATTTTCAAACCCTCTACTCAAGAAGTTTTATATCAAGGGAGAATTGACAATACTTATTTTAAAGTTGGACAACGTCGCCGCGTAACGACGACTTTCGATTTGAAAAATGTGTTGGAAAGCATTCAGAAAGAAGAAAAAATAGTAGTCAAAAAAACGGAAGTCATTGGCTGTTTTATTACGCCACTTGACCCTAACTTTAAAGGAATTCCAATGTGTCAACCCAAAAAAGGTCTTTAGATTACTGGATTTTTAACCTTTAACTATTCCGATCAAAGACTAATAAAAATTCACCCGCAATTCCATTCCAATCAACCTCGGCGGATTGATTGCCACCTGATCTGCAAAAATATAAGACCAACCGTGTTGAATATAAGTTTCATCAGTCAAATTCTTGCCCCATAACGCGATGCTAAAACGTTCATTTTTAGTAGAAACACCAACTCGCATATTCACCTGTCCAGTTGCTTGTCGTGCCAGTCCTTCTGTATTAAAAATATCATTATATGTTTTGCCGACAAAATTGTAGTCTCCTCTAATCAATAGCTTCAATTTTTTACCCAACGGCGTATGAATTTCAGGAGCAAACTTAAACGTTAGTGGCGCTGCTTTGAAAGCTTGATTACCACTTAAATTTTCTATCTCAGGCGTTGTCGGATTGTCAAATACAAAATCAACATATTTCATATTTAGCGCACCGACGGCAATATCTGTTTTGAAAAAACTCGTCCAGATGCCCGTAAATTCCACCTCTGCTCCTTGCCCTTGCACAGCTTTAGCATTATCGACAAGTGTTGTACTGCCAACGGATACAACCTCTTGCTTATCCCGAAAATCTGTAACAAAAACCGCTGCATTAAATAAATATCGATTACTCGTTTTTAGTTTCAAACCCAATTCGTAACTATTGATATACTCAGGCTTGAATTGAAATGGCAACTCCGCCACATTGGCTTCAGGTGCAAAACTTACGTTAAAACCCGCTCCTTTAAAACCTCGCGCTAAGTTGATATAGACTAATATTTTATCTGTCGTTTTGAAGTCCACACCGATGTTTCCAGAAAGCGCATTATTTGCCAATGTTCGCTCTAACGGCGACTCTGCACTTCCAGCAGGCGGCGCAACAAATAACGCCATCGGTTGAATATCTCCATCCAAACAATCACAACCTTGATAATATTGAATCTCTTTTTCCTCGCGCGAATACCGCAACCCTCCATTTACTCGAACACGCTCCGAAAATTCGTACGAACCACTCAGGTACGCTGCATAACTTTTAGCGTCAATAAAACTATAGTTATAAGCCGTCTCTTCGTAATCTTCTGGCAATTCCACACTCATATTGAACTCCTCTTTGATTTTACTTTCCCAAATTGGTACCATGTCTTCACGCATTCGTAAGGTGTCCGAATTCGTCAACTGTTCATTCATTAGAAAAATACCGCCCGCATAGAAAAGTTTTCGGTTTTCGCGCGGAGTCGTAATCCGTAATTCTTGGGTAAACGCAGTCAATTCAGAGTTTTTACCAAACGTGCCAACACTCGCCGATGAGGCATCAAAATCCCGCAAAAATGACGATTCACTACCGTTATAAGACGTAATGGAAGTCAGTTGATGAACTTCGTCCAATTGCACATTTACTTTAGCTACTCCACCGTAATTCTGTCGATTAAAAAAGACATCTTCATTTTGAAAAACACGTCTGTCCATGTCTATCGTTTCATCAAAATCAGAATTGGTAATAACCGGAATGCGGTCAATACCATCTTCTGGTGTTTTATAATCAATGGTAAAATCAGCCCGGTCATCTTTTGTAAAAGTACCTTTAACGGTCACATCAATTTTTTCATTCGGTTGATACAACAAGGAGGCACGTCCACCGTAAAAAGTAATTCCATTCTGCTCAGATAATTCTGTGTTTTTTTCCAGCAACCAGCCATCTCGTTTCCGATAAGCTCCAGATACACGCATTGCTAGTTTATCTTCTACCAATTCTACATTGCCTTTTCCACGCATTTGCAAATAATTAAAATTACCTGCATTCAATTCCAACGCCGCAAAATTGTCAAATTTTGGCGACTCTGAAATAACATGTAGCACACCACCAATCGTATTTTTTCCAAATAAAGTCCCTTGTGGTCCACGCAAGACTTCCACTCTTTCAATATCCATCAAGGTCTGATTAAAATTAAAAGAACGACTGTAAAATACATCATCAATATACAAACCGACTGAATTTTCTACACCCAAATTTGTAAAATCTGACGCTAATCCACGCAACGAAAAGGTTGCCCGACTCGGCAAATAAGAGTCAGAAACTAAATTTGGTACAAAAGCCAACGCCTCTTCTGTATCCGCTACATTCCGTTTTTCCATGTCCTTTGCGGTTACGACAGTTGCAGCAATTGGCACATCTTGAAGTTCTTCTTCGACACGATTGGCAGAAACGGTAACATTTTCTAATGTTAATGGGTCAGGTTCTAATTCAAAATTTCGAACAACAACTTCACCGTCGTCAATTGGCAAAACCTCAATAATTTCTAATGCTTCATTGAATCCCAAACTGTTGACATAAACAAACAGTCTCTGTGATTTGGTCAAAGAAGGAATGATAATTTGATATCGCCCATTGATGTCACTAACTGCTGCTAAGTTTGTGCCTTTGACTGTTACATAAGCACCAATTAGTGAATTACCTGTAGACAAATCCAGGATAGTTCCTTGGATAACCGTCTGCGCATTTCCTACAAAACAATAGCTTGATAGAAAGATGAGTAGTATATATTTTTTCATGTGTTTCAGCTTTAGAGCATGTTTAAAATTTTACCGAACTGATAATCAATAGTTTATGGTTCTGACAATAAATTAGCAAAGGAATATATCGAGATACATGACTGCGCTAATTTGAAGTCAGGTTCATAAAATATTGGTTATCAGGAGAGTAAAATTTAAACATGCTCTTATTTATTTCGCATTCCTAATAAAAATTGACACGCAATTCCATTCCAACCATTC
>CAYUNA010000206.1:0-7339 GCA_964445895.1 uncultured Saprospiraceae bacterium
TTTAGCCGCCGAGCAAAACGTAAAGAAAGTTTTGACACACGGTACTTACGACCGTACGATTCTTTCAATGAAAATTTTCTTCCCATTCTTCTCCGTCAATCTTACCCAATAAACGCCTTTTGGATAGCTGGTAAAATCAACTGTTGTTCGATTGGCAACAAAGGTGATGCCACCACGATAAACCGTTTGACCGTCCGCAGCAACAATTTCAATATCCATCTCGCCCTCAAAAGGGTGGTGAATGGTCAAAATATTGGCAACTGGATTAGGGAATACTTTTAAGTCTTCAAATAAATCAACACCCGTACAATCTTCATCAATGCCATTATCTGGAATATCTACAGCGTTCGGGAAAATTTGACCATTATTATCATTGCAATCTGTATCATTAACCACAAAACCTGCTGGTGGTGTCACCAGACAAGTATCCATCGAAATGGCTGCGTCACCAAACCCATCGCCATCGACATCTTTGAAGTAAGTAGTGACCATCAAGCCATCATCCGCAAATCCGCTACAATTATTGTCAATGCCATCACAAACTTCTGGACGATTTGGATTAATATCAGCATCCGTATCATCACAATCTGAGGCATTACTCACAAAGCCCACAGGAGGAACCGACAAGCAAGTATCCATTGAAACTGCCGCGTCTCCAAAGGTGTCCGCATCCGCATCACGGTAATAGGTCGTCACAGGCAGACCATCGTCGACAAAGCCGCTACAGTTATTGTCAATGCCATCGCAAACCTCTGCGTTATCAGGATTGATACTACTATTAGTATCATCGCAATCCATATCGTTGATTACAAAACCCGCTGGTGCAACTGCCAAACAAGTATCAATCGAAACCGCTGCATCACCAAAATTATCGTTGTCATTATCTCTATAATAAGTATTGACAGTCAAACCATCATTTACAATTCCGTTACAGTTGTTATCGATGTCGTCGCAAATTTCGGGTGCATCAGGATTGACTGTTGCGTTAAAATCATTACAATCCAAATCGTTGGTTACAAAGCCCACAGGCGCACTCATCATGCAAGTATCAATGGTAACGGCTGCGTTTCCAAAGTTATCACCATCCTGATCGCGGTAGTAAGTGAACAACGGTAAGTTATCATCAATAAAGCCACTACAGTTATTGTCGATGCCGTCGCAAATTTCTGTTGCCCCTGGGTTGACATTAGGGTCTAAATCATCACAATCTTCGTAATCGAAAAAGCCGTCCGCATCCTGGTCTCGCCAAAAATAAGTTTCTGCCAACTCGAAAGCATCTTGTGCAATTTCAATGCCCATCAAACGACCAGGAATATCATCCGCTGGAGGATGAATACCACCCCAAATTCGGGATAAGCTACATTGGTCAGAAGCATCTCGGTAAGTTGCCCACTGCAAGGTTATATTTTGACTTGGCCCTTTTTCAAATACTAAAAAGTCATCCATTGGCGCTTCAAATTCACCAACTCCACCTGGGAAAAATTCATCTCCTGTCATCATCGTCATAATATCCGCTGCTGCCCGTGAGTAGGTCGAGTGTCCGGAAACATAGCCAGCAAATGGAGGCGTTACGAAAGATGGACGCTGATATGGCCACCAGTTTTCCGCTAAAATCCAACCACAGCCTGCTACATCGGTTGCTGGGTTAAAAATAAAATCTGGCCCTCTCCAGGCATAAACTTTTATTTTGCCAACATGCTCGCTATTCGCACCAGCGAGAGGGTCGCCCATTGCTACGGTTTCAATTTTTCCGGGTACTAAAGGTAAGCCCGCAGGATGATAGTTGGGTGCAGTAGCATCCGTGCTTTGCCCTCGGTCAGCCATAGCTCGAATAGCTGAAATTGGTCGCAAATAGTCGTACCAGCCTTTTACACCCCAAGCCGAAATCGCCGCATCGTGCATTGCTCCGCCCATGAGCATATAAGATTTGACATCCCATTCGAGGTCGTCCATGATTTCACTTTGACCTCTCCATCTTTTTTCAAATTGGGGATGGTCACTTACATAATTTAATAAAGTAAACCAGTGTCCTGGAGGTGTTTCAGAGTCAGGACCATCTGCCCAAAATTCTGCTAAAACACGACCGTAATCACCACGAGGCACCATTTGAGTAGGATAAGGCTGTCCTGTAACTGGATTTATATCATGTCCAACACTTGGGTCGCCGCCCTCGATATAATCATAAAAATCATTCAAACCTGCAATATCAGTAGGGTAGGAGTCCATCGGAACATTACCGATAGATGCAGGAGAAATATCAATCATCACGCCATCTGATGGGTCTAAATGTGAAGACCAGGTGGAAACTAAAGAAAAACCCCACTGGTAAAATTCAGTTGTCGCCAAAGAACCCGTTTCGTCAATGAATGGAGGATTACCTGGGTCGTGATAGACCCAATAGTCGAAGCCATCTCGATTGTAAATGGTCAAATCTTCATTCGTCAAGGCAAATGGGGTAACTTGTCCCCATTCAGGACTCAAAAACGCAGGAGTGTTAAATGGAATTTCGTTGCCTGATTGGTCAATAAAAACATCCAAAGTTAACGGTTGCCAACGATTCAAATCTATGATGTCGGGATTACCAGGGAAGTCGGTAACTAAAGGTTCGTTGATGGGTTCGTAAAAGAAATTATTATAGCTAAATTGCTCTTGAGCATTATCCTGCAAGCCAAAATTGATTAAGCAACCTGCCAAATAATTACCCAAAGCACCAGCATCTCCTGATAAATAATCAACTGACGTAAAATTTTTATCATATCCCAAATCATCCATCAAGTCATCAAATGCTGCGAGTGAGGTATTGGCACCCGGAGAATTTTGAAAACGATGCCGTAGTAGTCGGTATGCTGCATAACTCATCGCTTTTTCTTGCGCTGCTTGCACATCTCCTGGAAAGTCGATTGGAATTATCGAACAAGAGTACCCACCGACTGTTTTCCCAAGAAAAAATGTCTCTGACTGAGGCGTGTAAATTGCCCAGGAATCATACAACGCGATGGAAGTATGAAACAGGTTTCGGGCATGAACCGTCGGACGAGCAAAGTCATTTCTAATCGCTTCCAAAAGGACATCATTCCATTGGCGAGCCACTGAATGTTGTGCTTGGGTTTGATTTGTCGAAAATATTAGGAGGGTAAAAAGTACAATGGTCTTGATGTTCGAGAATAAAATCTGATACATAGGATTCCTTGATTTTGAAAATCTTTAAATAATATTTCTCAATTTATAGGTAATAACAGCGACAAATGTACCAATTTGTTATTAATTATAAATTAATTTGAGGGTTTTAAAGTAGAAAAGGTATTGTTAAAGTGAGTTTTGTCAAGAATTGGCTGATTAGAGTGGGTAGTCTGGGGTTAATTTACTATACAAAAATAAGATTATTTTGGTTCTTTGACAAAAAAAAGCCCTCAAAGATGCAGCTGCACCTCTGAGGACTTTTTTAAAATATTCTTTAACAAATTTAAAAACTTAATCTCAAAGTATTGATTTGAGTTTTAAATTTGCTATCTAAAATAAATTTATTCTTTAATGACTCTTACAATTCGACTTCCTTCTGTACCAAGTTGGAAACGAACGTAGTAAATACCAGCAGGCATGTCTTCCATATTCAATTGTTGACCGTAGTTACCTTCCTCCATTTCCATAGATTTAGTTAACTGACCTTGTGCAGTGAAGATGTTGACTTGTACATTCGATTCTACTTCTTCTGCTACAGAAATTGTCAATTCATTTGTAAAAGGATTTGGATACAAGAAGAACAATTCGTTGCTATTAGCGATAGTCACAGTTGCAACTTCAGAATACATCACATTGCCTAAGTCATCTTCAACCATTACACGGTAAGCATTTTGACCTCGCATTGGCGCAGCATCTACATAAGAATATGCATTATTGGTCATTTCCATCATTTCTAATGCCTCAAAATTAACACCATCTGCTGACCGCTGAACCGTCAAAGTTGTATTTGAACCTGATTGTGCTGCTTCCCAGTTTAAGGCAACAGTACCGTTATCGTTCACATTAGCTATCATGTTAATAGCGCCCGGACCACATAAAATCGGTGAGTCAGTAACCGCTATAGACAAAGTAGCTGTTGAAGTACAACCACTTGCATTGGTGATAGACAAAGTAATCGTTGGACTGGTAACAAAATCCCAAGTAACGTCAACTGTAGGAGTTGTAGCGGTAGAAGGATTTGCTAAACTACCGAAGTCCCATGAGTAAGTTACATCTGGACCAAAATCAGTAGAAGTAAAAGTCACAACATCACCTACACAGTTCAACGTTGAACCATCAATAACGGCAGCAAAGCCAGTTTCTACTGTAATGGTGACTGTTTCAGTTTCCAAATAAGTCGTACAAGGCAATCGACGCGCACATCGAGCGAAGAAAGTTGTTTCATTCAATGGACCTGGTGCATAAGTTAAGCCAGTCGCACCTGGAATCAATGTCCAGGTATTTGGATCAAATGGACCACCATTAGTTGACATCATCCAAATGTATTCAATTGTACCCGAGCCACCTGTTGCTGGCGCAAGAGACGTCAACGGAGCTGGTGTATTACCTGGCGCACAAAGCGTTTGGTCACAGCAGATTTCACCTGGATCAGTGAAGTTGTCACAATTGTCTAAGATTTCAATTGATGCTACAGCTGTACAGCCATTGGCATCGGTTACTGTCACAGTGTAGATTCCTGGGCTCAAACCTGTTGCCGTTGCTGTGGTTTGACCATCACTCCATAAATAAGTATAAGGTGCAGTTCCGCCAGATGCTACTGCCGTTGCTTCTCCATTGTTACCCGTGGTATTTGGGTTAGTAACACTTGCCGTAACTGTAGGTGACTCAGACTCAGAAATAGTCACAGATGATTCTGCTGTACAACCATTGTTATCAGTTACAGTCAAGGTATAAGTGCCTGCTGCCAAGCCAGTAAGGTTAGCTGTAGTAGCGCCGTTGCTCCAGATATAAGTGTATGGAGAGGTTCCACCGTCAACGGTAGAAGTAGCTGTACCATTTGTATCTCCTCCACAGCCAGCATCCGTTGAAGCTAACGTTAGATTCAATTGATTTGGTTGTGTCAATGTAGAGTTTGCTACACCTGTACAACCTGTCGCATCAGTTACCGTTACAGTGTAATCACCTGCGGGAGCGTTAGAAACGGTTGCAGTAGTTGCGCCATTGCTCCAAAGATAACTGTAAGGTGCTGTACCATTATTTGCCGTCGCGGTAAGAGAGCCATCTGAAGAACCATTACAAAGAGGATTAGTAGAAGAAATACTAACATCTAAGTTTCCTCCTGCATTAATCACAACTGATGTGGTTGCTGTACAACCTGCAGCATCAGTCACGGTCACGGTGTAAGTACCTGGATCTAAATCCGAAGTAACTCCCATCGTTGCACCATTACTCCATAAGAAAGTAAAAGGTGGTGTACCATCAAAAGCCATTACGATTGCTGTACCACCATCTTGGCTACCACAATCTGGGTCGATGCCCATAGATGTTAAAGTAATGTCTGGAGAACCACCAATGTTTGCTGTTCCAACTGCTGCACATCCGTCTGCATCCGTTACCGTAACACTGTAAGAACCTGGAGCTAAACCAGAAATTGAGCTGTTGATACTGCCCGTACTCCATGCATAAGTATAAGGTGCAGTTCCACCAGATGGAGTTGCACTTGCTGTACCGTCTGCAGATCCACAAGCGGTAGCGTCAGTAGTTGAAACCGCCAAATCAATATTACCATCTTGAACGATGGAGAAGCTTTGAATGGTTTGACATCCATTGGCGTCTGTTACCACAACGTTGTAGTTGCCTGGTGCCAAGTTGTCTACAGTTGGACCAACTTGACCACCACTAAACATGTATTGATAAGGAGGTGTGCCGCCATTAGCTGAAGCGGTAGCAGAACCTGTTCCGCCAGATCCACAGGCTGGATTGGTTACCGAAACGGTTACATCAATCGGCGAAGGTGCGCCTACGGTTGTTGTGCCTGAAGTTTCGCAGCCGTTGCTGTCTGTTACGGTTACAGAATATGTACCTAATGGCACAGATTCCAAAATTGGTGTAGTAGCTCCTGTGTTCCAGGCAAACGTAAATGGACCGCTTCCACCAGAAACATTTGCTGTAATACTTGCATCACAAGCATCAAAACAAAGTAGTGTAGTTGTTGCTAAAACATCTACAGACAATTCTTCAAAAACAGTAATACAGCTAACTGCCGAACAGCCGTTAGCATCTGTAATGGTTACGCAGCGAGTACCTGGTGCTAAACCAGTTGCATTTGCTGTCGTTTGTCCATCGTCCCAAGCATAGGAATAGCCGCCGGCACCGCCAGTTGCATTGGAAGAGACATTGCCATTGCCAGCACATACGTCATCCAAGCTTAATCCCCCTTCAATCATAGATGGGTTATTCAAGGTAACTGACCCTGTAGCTGTTTCGTTATTAGCATCAGATACGGTTACAGAATAAGTACCCGCCGAAAGTCCGCTAATGGTTTGTCCGCTAAAGCCATTGCTGTAGCTGTAAATAAATGGAGCCGTGCCTCCATTGGTGTTCGTTGTGATTGCACCATTGCTAAACCCGTTACAAGTTGGGTCGGTGCCATCCAACGTTACCGAAAATTGACCGAAAGATGCAGTTGTGATACACATCAGTGTCAATAAAGTAAGTAGTTTTCCTCTTAGCATGAATAAGATTTTATTGTTGTAAAAAAAGTATTTGTTCATAACTATCTAGTTTTAAGAATTTATAATTTGTTAAATAAAAGCATCCCTTTGGTATATTGGATTTTATTATTCAAGTGATTTGAAAATTCACTTAAATAAATATCTTGTTTGTCCTAAAATTTCAAATTAGGCATAGCAAGAATAATGTATGCAGGAAATTTAATTCCTCATAGTCAAATAAGTATGGAAAACATTTTGCAACACAACTCTATTCAAGAAAATTTCGAATAAAATTGATAAAATGCCCGAGTGAGGCCCGATTTAAGTTTTTTAAATTAACGTTGTGTAGCAAAACCAGATAAAAATTCTGATTCAAGTTAGGTCAGTTTTCGGAAAATTATTCCCAAAGATGTTTAAAAGGAGCAGTTTAAATATTGAAATTTTTAGTATATATTATTATCTCCCAGTGTTTTACACTTAATAAATCCTATTTATATGGTCAAAGGTAATTAATTTTTGGAAAAACCAAATAAAAAACTACTATTTCTTTGACCGTGAATAATGGTAAAAGTCACGTTTTTATTGAAAAATCTGTTGATAGACAATTTAGTAAGTGCATGACATTATTTATTCGGATAAATTTGAGAGAGAGATTTTTTTGATAG
>CAYUNA010000207.1:0-7338 GCA_964445895.1 uncultured Saprospiraceae bacterium
TAAAGTGATAAAAGCCAGTCTATTATCTAAACCACCTCCTTATTTATCGTAAAATAAAAAGTAGTCCCTTTACCCACTTCCGACTCTACCCAAATATTACCACCATGCTGTTCTACAATTTTTTTGCAGAGTGCCAATCCCATTCCCGTACCAGGATAAATATTCTTGGGGTGCAGTTTTTTAAAGACCATAAAAATCTTTTCAAAATAGTCTTCTTCGATGCCTATGCCGTTGTCTGAAAATGAAAATTCCCAGCAATAGCCTTTATCTTCTGCTTCGATTCTGATTTCAGTTGGTGATTCTACATCACTGAATTTCAAAGAATTAGAGATTAAATTCCTAAAAAGTGCTTTAATTTTTTCTTTACTTCCGTTTATTGTGTTGGGTAGAGACGCCGTATGGATAGTCGCATTTTTATTATTCAACTCATTTGAAAATTCTCGTTCTAATAAAAACAACGTACAGTCCAAATTTACTTCTTGTGCGACTATTTCAGCACGTTCGGTGCGAGAATAAATCAATAAGTCATCAATAAATCCATTCATATTTTTTACCCCCGTCAAGATAAAATCTAAATACTCTTGCCCGGATTCATCCAATTTTTCACGAGATTTACGAGCTAACAATTGAGAAAAATTACCAATCATTCGCAACGGTTCTTTCATGTCATGCGAAGCGATATAGGCAAAATTTTCCACCTGCATTTTATCCGAAATATAGCGTCGCAATTGCTTATTTTGTGCTTTTATGGCTGCTAATTCCTCTTTTAAAACCTGTTGCTGCTGCCGCATTTGAGTCAAATCTTTCAAAACCAAAACCCCTCCTTCAAATAAACTATGCTCTCCTGTTCTGACCATTTTCAATTGCAATATTTTTTCGATGCCGTCCAATGATTGATGATTCGTTTCGATTTCAAAACTCGACAATTTGTTTTGTACCAAAGCTTCCACCATATCGTTGAAAGTTGTTTTGTTAGAAAAAGGTAATACAGAAATGTGAAATTGATTCAGTCGATGATTGCTTGGTAAACCCAATACTCGGCAGAATGCAGAATTGGCAGATACAAAGCGCAATTCATCATCCACAAAAGCAATCGCTTCTATGTTTTCTTTGATAAAAGAAGAAAAAAGTTTATCTTTAACTTCAGTTTCCATAGTAGATACCAATATTGAAGAATTATTAATTAGGTTCATTTTTGCGAGTTCAGACGATTAAAAATTAAATAGATCAATTGGGGTAACAATGACCGTTACCAAAGTTAATTATTTGGAAATTCTGAAACTTATTTATGTGTGTAAATTGCTTTTCTATTAGAAATAATTGGAGGGAATTATTGAAAAAAAAGAAACGTTTTTTATTAAAATACATTTTCATTTGCCCTTTTCGGTGAGATAAATATAGAGGAAGAAAACGTTGAATAAATTCTAAATTATAAGTATTTGTGACAGGGTTACCTCTTCTTTTCAAATTAATTCTACAATTGAAATAGTCCGTTTCTCTCAAATCCTGTTACATGTAAATACAAAGAATTTTTATATAAATCACATTTTTTTCCTAAATTCGTCGCTAACTTATACCAAAAATGAATATTTTTTACGTTGGTTGGTAGCAACTATACTTCCACACAACAGAAAAAATCCTAATTCAACTCTATGAAGAAAATTCAAAACCTTTCTTTACTGCTGGTTTTTTGTACATTAGTTACGTCTTCCTTTGCCCAGCAGACGACCGTTTTTACAGAAGCCAATTTGACTTATAAACGCGGTGACAACTTCTATCAAAAAGGTGTTTTCGGTAGCGCCATGACGGAGTTTAAAAAAGCCATAAATCTACTCGAACCAACCAACGAAGCAGAATCAAAGCTATTGAAAATTCGTGCAGAGTTAGGGTACGCTAAGTCTGCCGTACGTTTGGAATTGCCGAATGGTGAAAATTTAATTTTGGATTTTATCCGAAAACATCAGCCCGACCCTATCGCTAATCAAGCCTTGATTGAGTTAGCTAATTATTTTTATAATGCAAAAAAGTACGAAAAAGCAATTGAGTATTTTTCTCAAATCCCCGCTGATGACCTGAATCGGGAACAACGCTCGGAAGTCAAATTTAAAACAGGGTATTCCTTTTTTGTACAAAAGAAATTTGCGCCAGCACGTGCTAATTTTGCGGACATTCGCACCATCGAAAACATTTATTATTATCCTTCCAACTACTATTATGGTCTAACGGAATTCTTTTCGGGCGATTATGACGAAGCGGTACGGTCGTTTCGTTTGGTAGAGAAAAGCAAAAAATATCGCCCATATATACCTTATTACATTGGTCAAATTTATTTTGCTCAAGGCGATTTTGAAAAAGTTTTGGCGTATGTAGAACCAAAATTAACAGATAGCAAATTGAAAAACCGACGGGAATTGTACCAATTGGTTGGACAAACCTATTTGGAAATCAACGAACCGGTGAAAGCTTTGCCATTTTTAGAATATTATGCTGCGAATGCACCAAAAATGACAGAGGGGGAATTTTACCAATTGGCGTATGCGCAATACCAACAGGGTGATTATAGCAAAGCCATAAAAAATTTCGAGCAACTCGACAATGTGGATTCAGAATTGGGTCAATATGCACATTTTTATCGTGGAGATGCCCTTTTAAAAAAAGGAAATAAAACCAGTGCTTACAGCTCTTTTCGGTCTGCCAGTCGAATGGATTACGATGCTGCATTGCGAGAAGATGCCTTATTTGCTTATGCAAAATTGGGGTATGAACTGAAAAAAGACCGGGAAGCATTATTGGCTTTGCAGAGCATTCCCCGTTCCTCAAAATACTACTCGGAAGCGCAGACTTTGATGAGTGATATTTTTCTAAACACTCGTGATTTTAAACGAGCGATGGAAATTTTGGATGGCGTCGAAAACAAAACACCAGAGTTGCAAGAAACTTACCAAAAGGTCGCTTACTTCAGAGGACAACAATTGTATGCGGAGGAAAATTTTGCGGAAGCTAAAACCGTCTTTAACAAATCGCTGAATAAGCCCGTCAATCAAGAATATAAGGCATTGGCGATTTATTGGTTAGGGGACATTGCCCACCAGGAAAAAGATTATCAACAGAGCAATAAGCATATCAGTGAATTTTTGACCTTATCCAAAACGGTAAAAAACTTGCCTGACGAATCTTCCGTTTTTACTGCCAATTATTTACAGGGTTACAATTATTTAAAGCAGAAAAAATATTCGAGTGCCCTTGGTTATTTTCAGGATGCAGTGGCAGGTATCAAACGAAATTCTGCATTTATTCGCAATAAAATGGTGCGAGATGATATTTTGGGTGATGCCACTTTACGCGCGGGAGATTGCTTATTTAAGAAAAACCAATATCCACAAGCCATCAATTATTATAATGATGCAATTGATAAAGGTTATGCAGGTTATGAATATGCGATTTTTCAAAAAGCGATAATTGAAGGTTTGCGTGGGCGGACGACAGAGAAGATTTTGGCATTGGAAAACCTGGTACAAAATCATCCTAACTCAGATTACGCCGATGATGCTCTTTATCAAATGGGAATTACTTATCAAAATATAGGACAATTGGGACAAGCCGTGAAGCCACTTTTGGACTTGACCGGTCGCTATCCTAATTCAAAACTGGTTGTTCCGTCGTTGCTAAGTTTGGGATTGATATCCTACAATCAAGGCAATCAGTCTGGCTCAATCGAATATTACAAACGAGTATTCTCTAATAATCCAAGTGCCGATGAAGCCAATGCAGCATTGGCGGCGTTGCAGGAAATTTATGTAGATGTCCTGGGTGACCCTGACGGTTATGCTGCATTTTTAGAAACAGTGCCAGGTTATAAATTAGACAATGCAGAGAAGGATGATTTGAATTTTCAAGCGGCAGAATCTGCTTTTGAAAGTAATAATTATGACCGAGCCATCAATGGTTACACAGATTACATTCGTAAATATCCAAATGGTCGAAACTTACTTATTGCTCATTTTCACAGAGGAGAATCCTATGCTTATAAGAAAAACTATGGTCAGGCATTGCAGGATTATGAATGGGTGATTGAGCGTGGACAAAGCCGTTACTTTGTACGGTCGATGGAAAAGGCTGCGATTATTTCTTACCATAATGAGAAAAACTATCAAAAAGCCTACAATTATTATAGTCAATTGGAACAAATTGCGACTTCAGCCGAACAGCGTTTTGATGCACAACTGGGGGCAATGGGTAGCGCATATCGTTTGGGCAATCAGGCGGCGGTGGCGCAGTTGGCGCAGAAAGTAGCGAACAACCCGAATGCGGATAAAGGACAAATCGCAGTTGCTAATTTTTACCTTGGCAAACAGGCTTTTGATAGTAAAAACTACGGTGGAGCGATGAGCTATTTGAACAATGTCATTGCCAATAGCGATAACGAACAAACAGCAGAAGCTCGGTATTTGGTGGCTTATATTCATTACGTGCAAAGAGATTTGACCACTGCTCAACAGCTTTGCATCAATGCGAATAAGGAAAGTTCGAGTTATCCGTATTGGGTAGCAAAAAGCATTCTGTTGTTGGCAGATATTTTTGTAGAACAAGAGTCGTATTTCAATGCAAAAGCTTCTTTGGAAGCCTTGTTAGAAAACTATGACGGCGACGCAGACATCGTCAACGAAGCGAAAATCAAACTCGATCAGGTGAAGCGTCAATTGGATGCTCAAAATCGGTTGGAAAGTGCAGACACACCAGGTAGTTTCTTAATTGAGGAAGAAGAGGGCAATTGATTAACTCGATTAGCTGGATGATTTCGATTGACTCGATTGTCCAGCTAATCGAAACCATCAAGTCAATTGAGTCAATCGAAATTATCCAGCTAATCGAAATCATCATTCTATGTTAAAATATATTTTTCTAATCATCGGATTTACCTTTTTTTATAACCACCTCGATGCACAACCAGGAGGTGACCTCGAAGGTGATAAAGTAGATGTCATCAAGACCTTTGAAGCACAGTTGGAGGAAACCAACAAGGTGGATTTAGCACCACAGTTACCGCCAATTGATACTTCTACAAAAAATCAGATTTTCAATATTCCAGTTAAGAATTTTGCAATGGAATATCCAGCACCACGCATTCGTCCCTTGTCGATGAAACCCGTGCTTTATACAGATGTTTATGATGCTTATTTGAAAGCAGGTGCAGGATTGCCGAATAGTTTTTATGGAGAAGGGTCGTTTAATAAATTTGTCGATAAGAAATATGAAATTGGTGGAAACATTCGACATCACGCAGCCAACTTCTCTAATGATGAAGTTGAAAACCAACGATTTAGAGATACAGAAGTTGGTTTGGGTGGGACTTATTTTTTCCCACAAGGGTTCGCTCTGAAGGGCAAATTAGGTTTTGAATCAGACAAAGTACATTACTATGGTTACAACTTCGACCCAAATATAGTAGACACGATGGATGTAGACCCGGATGATGTCAAACAAGTCTTTAACACCTTCGATATTGGTTTTGACTTTTTCAATGGAGTCAAATTAGCCGGCGATATTAATTACAACGTCGGCGTTGATTATTACTCCTTAAATGATAATTTTTCGGCGGGTGAAGATGGCTTTGCCTTAGACCTGCGTGCGACGAAATGGATTGAGGAAAAGCACTCATTTGACCTTGGCATTCGTACCGATTATACAACTTATAAAGACACGATGACGCAGAAGTTGAATAATATATATTTTCAGCCGTCTTTCACATTCCACGGTGACCGTCTTTCTGCAAAAATTGGTGCAAATTTAGTGAGTAATGACGACGAATTCCGTTTTTATCCAGATGCAGAAATTGCTTATAACGTCCTGAGAAGTGATTTGGCGGTGTTTGTTGGAGCAAAAGGAGATTTACAAAAAAACACTTTTAAAACCTTGAGCGATTACAATCCATATGTGGTATCACGTGCGCCAGGTATGACCATTCGCAATACCAGTTATTATAAATATTATGCCGGAGTCAAAGGGAATATCAAGATTTTGGAATATCGCGCAGAAGTAGGTTTCAAACAGGCAGATGACCTTGCCCTTTTTCTTTTAGATGACGATGACCCGAGTTTACGGCGCCGTTTTAATGTACTTTATGACACTGTTAATATCGTCAATATCGGCGGTACAATCAAGGCGAATATTATTAAAAACTTAGATGTAATCGGAACAGTCGGCTATAATATCTACGATACTCAAAATCAAGAACGCGCGTGGCACTTACCCGCGTTAGAACTCAACGGAATGGTAACGTACTTGACTATGCAGGATAAACTGCGACTGAAAGCCAGCGTTTTTGTAGAAAATGGCGTACCAATTCCTTCGACGACGACAGAAAAAGAAAGTTTGAATTCCTTATTTGACCTTAGCTTAGGAGCAGAATATTGGTTGGGGGATAACTTCGGTGTTTTTGCAGACATCAATAATGTATTCGACAATGAACGACAGCGATGGCAATACTACCCTACTTATGGAATTAATTTCCTGATAGGTGCAACAGCGAGGTTTTAGGAACGAAAAATTGATAATGATGATAAAGGAGCGTTATTAATTTTTTCTAAAATAGCTCACTTGACCCGACAAAAATTATTTTTGAGCATATGAATTATTTTTTGCACGTTCAATAGCGATGCTCTGTCCGCACGCACCACGGATTTTTTTTTCAGAGGCAATCATTTTGATTTTTTGCTAAAAAATCAAAATGATTGCCTCTATAAATAGAAATCCCGTGGTGCAGACGGCCAAAAATTAGATAATGAACTATAGGTTCTCCTAATCCTCATATTGTGATTTTTATTTTTTGTCGAGTCAAGTAAAAATAGCTACAGCGTAGCGACTCTCTTGGTAGAAATAATAGTAAAATATACCAAAGCCGCATCGCGGCGGCACGCTTAGGAACGCGAATTACCTGATTATTTTTTATAGACGGAGCAAAAGCTGGATTTTCATAAAAATCCAGCTTTTGCTCCGTCTGAAAAAAGAAATTCGTGGTGCGGGCGGATAGAAAAGGGCTAAAGAACTGGATTGTATTTGTAGAATCATCAAATTAATGACCAAGTCGAGATGTGTGCATACCGTAGATATTAGAGAGTTTGTAAAACAGCAATAAATCCACATTTCATGGAATCAGTCAAAGAGTCGGTATTTTTAATAAAAAAATAAAAAAAAATCAGTAGAGTTTTGAATTTGTAAAAAAGATGTTATCTTTGCGACGCTTTAGAAGAAAAGCATATTTTTAGTCTACTAAAAATGCCAAAATGGCCCGTTCGTCTATCGGTTAGGACGCCAGGTTTTCATCCTGGTAAGAGGGGT
>CAYUNA010000208.1:0-7318 GCA_964445895.1 uncultured Saprospiraceae bacterium
GTCGAAATGACAGTTTAGTTTTTCTTTAAAAACCCTTTAATAGCCTTAGTTATTGAATGATTTTTAAAGGAAAAATAGCGAGAAAAGATAGTTCTAAAAACCGCTAATAAATATGTCCGGGTACTTAGGGGCAATAACTGATTAGTACAAAAGTTGTCCTTTTGTAAAAAATCGGAGAAAAGTATAGGATAGCATTACGATTTTGGTGGTTGACCAAAATCGTTCTCAGTATTCTAAATTATGACGAATAAAATTATAAAATTATCATTGAAGTGAATTGAAACCACGGGGGGATTTGTTGGAGGAATGGTAAATCACTCTTCTGAATCACAAAAATAAGACTTTACCAAAGCATTCTTATTATAAAAATCATTACTTTTTTGAAAATCAGGGTTTTGACTTAAACACAAGAGCGTAGAAGTACGGGGCATTTTTTTAGAATTAATAAAAATATAAAACTTCCCCCTCATTTCTTACCTTGCGCTTTCATTTTTGAAAATAAAACATACGCCCACGATGTCTGAAAAAAAATTATTCCTACTCGACGGTCACGCCTTAGTTTTTCGTGCCCATTATGCATTTATCGGTCGCCCACTCATCAATTCAAAAGGAGTCAACACCTCTGCAATGACGGGTTTTGTACGCGCCCTTTGGGACATTATGAAAAACCAAAAACCATCACATATTGGTGTAGCATTTGACCCTCCAGGCCCGACGTTTCGACATACCGAATTCCCTGCTTACAAGGCCAATCGGGAAGCAACTCCAGACGACATCAAAATAGCATTACCAATCATTCGAGACATTGTACGAGCTTTCAACATTCCAATTATTGAGGTGCCTAATTACGAAGCCGATGATACGATTGGAACCATCGCGAAAAAAGCAGAAGCTGATGGCTTTAAAGTATATATGGTGACGCCCGATAAGGATTATGCTCAATTGGTTTCGGAGAACATTTTCATGTACAAACCTTCGCGACAAGGCAACGGTGTAGACATTTATGGCGTACCTGAAATATTGGAGAAATGGCAAATCAAACGCGTTGACCAAGTGATTGATGTACTTGGGTTGCAAGGAGACAGTGTCGATAATATTCCAGGGATTCCGGGCATTGGGGCAAAAACAGCAGTTAAATTATTAAATTTATATGATTCCGTCGAAGGGCTAATTGCCAATTCTGACAAACTAAAAGGCAAGCAAAAAGAGAAAGTGATTGAATTTGCGGAGCAGGGTTTATTATCTAAAAAATTGGCAACAATTGATGTCAATGTGCCAATTGAATTCAACGGAGATGACTTTTTAATTGAAGAAGTTAATAAAGAAAAACTGGGCGAAATTTTTAAAGAATTAGAGTTTAGAAGTCTGGCAAAACAAATTCTTGAAGGACCCAAAGCAACCGCAGCAGGCACACAAGGTTCGCTCTTTGGCCCAGCAATGACGAGCGGTTCGGGCAAGCCTCGCAAAGATTTTAACGCACCCGCAGCTCATTCGATAGCAGATAAAAACATGCAAAATACCGAGCATGAATACCACATCGCAGATACGCCAGAAAAGCGAGCTGACTTGATTGCAACCTTGGAAAAGCACGATTTAATTTGCTTCGATACAGAAACAACGGGCGTGGATGCGAATGAAGCAGAATTGGTTGGTTTGTCTTTTGCAGTCAAACCAGGCGAGGCTTGGTACGTACCTATTTCTGCTGACCAAACGGAGGCGAAGGCAATTATGGCAGAGTTTAAAGGAGTTTTGGAAAATGAAAAAATCGCTAAAGTTTGTCAAAACATCAAATACGACGCGCTCATTTCAAAGTGGTATGGCGTAGAAATGCAAGGACGATACTGTGATACCATGTTGGCGCATTATCTTTTAGAACCAGGTTTGAAACACAACATGGATTATTTGGCAGAAACTTATTTGAAATACCAACCTGTTTCAATTACGACTTTGATTGGTAAAAAAGGTAAAAATCAGCTAACGATGCGCGATGTCCCCGTAGAAAAAGCGGCGGTTTATGCGGCAGAAGATGCAGACATTACTTTACAATTATGGAAAGAATTTGAACCACAATTAAAAGAGGAAAAGCTTGAAGAGTTATACGAAACGATGGAAGCCCCACTATCAAAAGTGTTGGTTGACTTAGAATATGAAGGCATTAAATTAGACTCCGATTTTTTAAATGACTATTCAAAAGTCTTGGCAGAACGAGTCGCTAAAGCAGAAAACGCCGTTTATGAAAAAGCGGGCATCAAATTCAATATTGCTTCGCCAAAACAGGTTGGACAAATTCTTTTTGAAAAATTAGAAATCCCTTACCGTTGGCGAAAAACCAAGACGGGGCAATACTCCACAGATGAGTCGAAGTTGACAGAATTGGCGAAAGACCACGATATTGTAGAAAATATTCTGCGATTTCGAGGCTTGGCAAAATTGAAATCTACTTATGTGGATGCTTTGCCCAAAATGGTTAATCCGCGCACGGGACGCATTCACTCATCTTTTAATCAGGCTCTGGCAGCGACAGGACGTTTGAGTTCTAACAATCCAAATTTACAGAATATTCCGATTAAAACAGAAGAAGGACGGGAAGTACGAAAAGCCTTCATCCCGCGCGATGAAAATCATATTTTGTTAGCATCGGATTATTCCCAAATTGAGTTGCGCTTGATTGCAGAAATCAGCGGTGATGAGGCGATGCTGGAAGCGTTCCAAAAGGGACAAGACATTCACCGGGCAACAGCAGCAAAAGTTTTTGAAGTAGAATATGATGATGTGACTGCTGACCAACGACGAACCGCAAAAACGGTGAATTTTAGTATCATTTACGGTGCAGGAGCAACTAACCTATCCCAGCAATTAGACATTCCACGTAGCGAAGCCAAAACGATTATTGAAGCCTATTTCAAGCAATATAGTGGTTTGAAAAAATACATGGAAGAGACGGTAGAGTTTGCTCGCGCCAACGGTTATGTAGAAACTTTATCAGGTCGAAAAAGAAAATTGCGAGACATTAATTCTAAAAGTGGCTTGGCTCGTGCGGGTTCAGAACGCATTGCAATTAATACTCCGATTCAGGGTACGGCAGCCGATTTGATGAAGTTGGCAATGATTGAAATTCACCAGGTTTTTAAGGAGCGAAATTTCAAATCACGGATGATTCTACAAGTGCATGATGAATTGGTTTTTGATGTTTTAAAAGAAGAATTGGAAATTGTGCAACCGATCATTGAGGAAAAAATGAAGAATGCAATGCCGGGATTAAAAGTGCCGTTGTTGGTGGAATCAGGGACAGGGCAAAATTGGTTAGAAGCACACTAATTACAATTCTTTCGTTGTTGGTTTTTGGACTATAGCATGATAAAGAATAAAGTCCAACAACTAAAGACTATGCAAAATTTGCGCATTCCAAAAATTAATATCATTTTTGTCCAAGTAAAAATACAACTGTCATGAAAAAAGCAATATTTTCTTTTGTTTTAGCAATTTTATTTTCCACAACACAACTCCTCGCACAAACTGCCGACAGTGGAGACTTTATGCGCTCAATCGGAAAAATGTACGTCGTCGTTGCCGTCTTGGTTTCGATGTTTATTGGCATTGTTTTTTACTTAATTTCTTTAGATAGAAAACTAACCAAATTAGAAAAGACTCATTATTCAGATAAAAATGATTAACTGAAATTTAAGTAGTCTTTCAATCAAATTCAATATAATGGGTGAACCAAAAGCAAAGGTGAGCTTTTATGAAAGTGTCCAGAACTACTTTGATAATGCTGCACCTCACACAAATTTACATCCTGGGCTATTGGCTCAGATTCGGGAATGCAACGCTGTTTATCAGATGCGTTTTCCTGTAAAAAGAGATGACGGCTCGGTTGAAGTAATCGAAGCCTATCGTGTTCAACACAGTCATCACCGTTCTCCTACCAAAGGAGGAATTCGGTATTCCAATCACGTTAACCAAGAGGAAGTCATGGCATTGGCAACCTTAATGTCTTACAAATGTGCCATCGTGGATGTGCCATTTGGTGGTGCAAAAGGTGGTGTAAAAATCAATCCCTGGGAATACTCCGCAGGACAATTGGAACGCATCACTCGTCGATATACGGCAGAGTTGGTGAAGCGTAACTTCATCGGACCATCTATTGACGTTCCTGCGCCAGATTATGGAACAGGACCGCGCGAAATGGCGTGGATTATGGATACTTATCGAGCAATGGCGGGCGCGGACATCGACGCAGCAGGTGTTGTGACAGGTAAGCCAGTAACTCAAAATGGTATTCGAGGTAGAACAGAAGCAACAGGTAGAGGCGTATTTTATGGTATCCGTGAAGCCTGTAATAATCCTGCGGACATGAAACGCCTGGGTATGAATTTGGGCATCAAAGGCAAGACAATGGTGGTGCAAGGGTTAGGAAATGTAGGGTCTTATACTGCAACCATCTCTCAAGATGAAGGTGGTGTAAAAATCATCGGTGTATCAGAAGTGGAAGGTGCAATTTATGATGAAAATGGTATCGACATTCATAAGTTACTAAAACACCGAAAGGATACAGGTTCGATTTTAGAATATCCTGGCGCAAAAAATTATCCAAAGGAACAACGCACTAAAGTTCTTGAATTTGAATGCGATATTTTAGTACCAGCGGCATTGGAAAATCAAATCACCAGCGCAAATGCCGGTAATATTCAAGCACGAATCATTGGAGAAGCTGCCAACGGACCGATTACTTCAGAAGGAGAAGAAATCCTTTTGAAAAATGGTAAACTAATTATTCCTGACGTTTATTTGAATGCTGGTGGAGTTACCGTTTCTTATTTTGAATGGTTGAAAAACCTTTCTCACATGCGATTCGGTCGAATGGAAAAACGATTCAACGCCAACATTATGTCGGAATTGATATCAGAAGTCGAAAGTTTAACAGGCAAAAATTTATCCGTTGACCGCCGTGACTTGCTTGCCAAAGGTGCCGATGAGGTGGATTTGGTACGATCAGGTTTGGAAGAAACGATGATTAATTCTTATCAGCAAATTCGTGCCATTTTAGACGAAAATCCAGAGGTAAAAGATATGCGAACGGCTGCGTTTGTGGTCGCAATTAAGAAAATTGGTAGCGACTACAATGCTTTGGGTATTTTCCCATAGGATTGTTATCTGCTAATTTGTTATTCGTTTAAGGAATAAGTACCCGGACACATTTATTCGCGGTTTTTAGACAAAAAAAATGACCTGCATCGTTACGAAAAGTAATGGTGCAGGTTATTTTTTGTAAAAACGTTTTGAATGAGAAGAAATTCATTCTAATTGCTTAAATTTGACCAAATAAAACCAACTTCCAACAAATCCATAAAACGCTGTCCAATGCAAACCATCAACATCCGCACCACCCAGAATGTGACCATCGAATACGAACTTGCCAGTCTACGCGAACGCATGATTGCCTATACGATTGACTTTTTTTTTATCAGTATCGCGTACTTTTTTCTAATGATAATTTTGCTGAATCTATTCAATAATTCGATGATGGAATCGGACGGTGGGTTGCGCTTTGTTTTTGTGTTTTTACCTATCGGTTTTTTCATTTTCTATCAATTGCTTTCCGAAATTTTTAATAACGGACAATCCTGGGGCAAAAAATCAATGGGCATACGAGTCGTTCGCGTCGATGGACAAGAACCTGGTTTGGGAGATTATCTACTACGCGCCATTTTTCTAATCGTGGATGTGATGATGTCGATTGGAACAATTGCCGTTATTTTGATAAGTTCCTCGCCAAAGCGTCAACGATTGGGAGATTTAACCGCCAACACAACGGTTATAAGAGCGAAACAAAACATGCAATTTCAGTTGGGTGATATTCTAAAAATCAGCTCGCTGGAAGATTATGAGCCGCAATTTCCACAAGTAAAAAATCTAAATGAAGCCGATATGTTATTGATTAAAAATGCGATTTTTCGGTATCAGAAATATAGAAATCCAGCTCACGCAGAAGTCATTCGAGATTTGGTGAATCATCTAAAAGAGGTTTTAGATATACACGAACAACCTAAAAATAAAGTAGAGTTTTTAAAGACATTAATTCGAGATTATATCGTCTTGACCCGTTAAAAAAGTCAGAAGTCTGGCAGCAAAACCACCTGACTTCCAACCTTTATTTTTAGCCTAATTTTTCGTCAATATTATCTTTAGCATCCGTCAGACCGTCACTTGCCGCATCTTTCAAATCGGTTGCTTTGTCAACGGCTGCATCTTTCGCATTGGCAAGTGTCTCACCGGCTGCGTCCATTTGTTCTCCAGCTGCGTCTTTCAAATCGCCTGCTTTGTCAGCAACAGCATCTTTCATACCTGACAACTTATCGCCTGCCGCGCTCATTTGCTCAGAAGCTGCGCTTGTTAATCCCGCTGCTTTCTCTGCCGCTGTATCCTTTGCACTTGCCAACGTTTCACCTGCTGCATCCATTTTATCTGCTGCTGCATCTTTCAAATCACTTGCCTTTTCAGCTGCCGCATCTTTCATTTCAGATAAGGACTCCGTCGCATCCGCCATTTTTTCAGCAGCTGCATCTTTTAGGTCTCCCATTTTTTCAGAAGCATGAGCCAATTCTTCCTTTGCTTTCTCCGCCATTTCACTTGCTGTCTCCTTCGCTTTTGCCAGTAACTCGTCTGGGTCGCCGACTCTTTCCGTAAATTCTTTTTTTGCTATTTCACTCGCTTCCGTTGCTTTTTCCTTCAAATCACCGAGCAGTTCTGCACCGTCTTCTTTGATAGATTCTACCATTTCGTTCAGACCCGATGGTGCATTTTCTTCAACGGTCTGTTTTGCTTTTCCAAAAAGGTTTTTTAAAAATTCCAAAGCCATGATTGTATGTTTTGTAATGAATAAATTAATTGATTAAAAATGGGTCGCTGGTGTAGTTTCCCATTTTTAAAATCTGTATTTCGGCATCAATTTAAAACATTTTTTGCAAAAAAAAAGACAATTTTGAATTTACTTTTACGGCACTATCACTTTTTGCGTATCAATCAAACCTGTTTCATTAAAAAACTGCACGTAATAAACACCACTTTGCCAATCCGCAACCTCAATCATTGGTTGTTCGGAATCATACACTATCTGATGCCGTTTCACCACTTGCCCCAACGCATTCACTACCCTGATTTCCGTATTTTTGCTCCAAGGCTGGAGATTTTCTATTTTAAAATAATCCATTGTGGGATTAGGGAATATTTTGATAAAATGCTCATAAACGGTTAGATTAGGTATATTCGTTGTACCTGTAATGTTGCCGTCTTTGTCGAGTTTTAGGTAGTAGACGTT
>CAYUNA010000209.1:0-7294 GCA_964445895.1 uncultured Saprospiraceae bacterium
TAATTAGATGTCGTTATTCATCTTGTTATAAAAACAGGACAAAATTCGTCAAATCTGTGGACTTCGCCAAACGGGGTGAAATCTCTTTGAAAATTGGAGACAATTAAGCCTTGGTAACGGTAAAAAAACAACTCCGCCAACTCGACAGGTCTTTTTGTCCAATTGGCGGACTTATTATTTCGTCGTTACTTAATTCTTGACTAAACGTCCTTCAAACTCCAATGCCCCACCATCCGCAGGCACTAAATCATTCAACTCATACAAGTTTTTATATCCGTATCCATACAGATTAATAAATGTCGGAATATTCAACGCCAACGGTTGACTCTTGGCTGCAAAACTCATCGGGTCACCCAAGACATTATTATTGCAATAGATTAAAATGCGCGTGTCTTTTGAAGGGATAACTTTCGCCAGTTTTTCGGCAGTAAAATCAGAGAAATTTAAGTGAATCGCTCCTTTTAAATGCTTGCCATCGTACGCCGATTTGGAGCGGGTGTCTAAAATAATTGTGCCTTTTTCTTTCGCCATTTTTTTAAACTCTGCCAATCTGACCATCCGGTTTTTACGATAAGTTTCAACCTCCTTTGTCATTTTAGTAAATCCCGGATAATTTACCATTGAATTTGCATACGTTGGTACTGACGTAGCTTTTTCGACCTTCAATCCTTTGAGAGTTGCTTGATTTTGGATAGATTGCAACATTGAATTTTCAAAATTAGCTACACTTGTAGTTGGTCTATTTTGAGCTAAAAATTGCTTGCGCTGACTGTTTAAATTTTGAATCTGCGCGTTAATTCGTGCCCGCTGTGCTGTCTTTTCTTCAATTACCTGAACAATGGAATCCATTGGTAAATTAGAAAACTTCATCGGTAGATTTTCATTTTTTGACAACACTTTTTTGTCCTTTTTATAGGCATCAACCAAGTCCCATTTTTCATTAGAATAATTATTAGAAGACTTAAAAGCAGAACGTTCAACGATATTGGCAAGGCTGTAAGAAGAAGCATTTGCATCTTGTCTTTTCATATTTTCCTTGCGTTTTTGCCCTTCATTTCCATAAGAAATATAAGTATCATTCAACGCCTCATTTAACTCCGAAATCTCTTTATCATACGGAGATTCTACATAAACAGTCTGCTGATTGTGGTCGATACTTACAAACTCACCACCCGCCAATGTCGCGCCGCTTTGCCATTGTAAAGCGATGCCCTGTTCCTGTGGGCCACAAAAAATTGTATTGATTAAAATCCCCTGTTCTTTGGCATTTTTCACCACTTGTCGATAATTTATTCGTCCTTGTGCAAACGACTCGTTACCTGCGATATAAATCATGCGCAAGCTATTTTCGTGGTTACTCCATTGCAATTCATTAAGGGATTTTTGCATCACCAAACCACAGTATTCTGCACTTCCATTGGTACGCAAAGCGAACAAGTTTTCTGAAATAGCATCCATATCTGTTGTGAAATTGGAGATTTTTCGGATATAATCTTCATGTCCATAATTACGGGTTCCATACTCGTATAAAGCAATTTCTAATGGCAGCGATTCACCATTTCTTTTCAACGTGGATAGTTCATTGACAATTTTCCAAAGTTGCGATTTGGTTTGTTCGATTAAGCCATTCATTGAGCCGGAAGTATCGAGCAGAAGGGCGAGTTGGATGACATCTTCATTGTTGTTATTGGTCGTATGAGTAGGCGTTCCTGTTGGTTCTGGGACAGGTTTTGAAAACCAGCTTTTGATAAAATTGGTGGCTTTGATTTGTACCGTCATTCCGATAATGAATAAGGAAATTAAGGTAAATGCTCCGATAAATATTTTTGTTCTTTTCATAATTAGAGATGTTTTAGTAGATATGATATTCAGCAATATTTGCCGTTTTGACTTCACAAATCTCTACTGAAAAAAGTTTTAAAAAAACACACTCTTTGGCAGCAAGACGCCCCACTTTGCCAACGTGCCATTTCACTTTGTGAAACCGTCATTTCAAGCAATTTTCATAAAAAACGAGTTAAAAAAGAGTTGTATCTTTGTTCTTAATGAAAATAAAATGGCTACATATTATCCTATTTCTATTCGTTGCCTTTGGAGAAATGACCGCTCAAAGCAAGAGTCGATTCAACTCTTTGCAACCCTCTCCAATTGAGCAAAAATTAGCGGAAGCTCGAAAATTAAAATCGACCAATCCAACTAAAGCCATCGAAATTTTGGAGGGCGTGTTTGGACAGGCAAAACGAAAGAAAGACCCAACTGTAGAATCAGAAGCGTATTTTTTATTGGGAGAAATTTACGAGGAAATTGGTCAGAAAGAATTGGCGTTGCAACGATACGAAAACGCTTACCGATTGATTAAAAATAGTGGTAATAAAATTATTTTGACGACTCGTTTGCTTGCTTTAGGACAAATTTCTTATGATTTAAAATCTTATGAAAAAGCGCAAACTTATTTTCAAAAATGTGTGGAATACAAAATGGGCGATGCCACAGAAATTCGCTGTCAAGAAGGCTTGGCGGATGTAGCAATTGCACAAAAGGATTTTGAGCGGGGGTTAGGTTTTAATGTCCAAATCGAACAGACGCCGCAGTACCAGTCAGACAGTTTATTGCAGTCGAAAGTGATGGCGCGAAATGCCGAAATTTATGCCAATCAAAACCAGCAATCCAGAGCAAATGATGCGTATTTAAATTCCATTCAAAACTTGCCACAGCAGCAGCAGATTTCAGAGGAAGATTATCAAACTTTTAAGAAGGCAAAAAGTACCGTTAATTCTTACAACGCTTCTCCAAAAGAACAGATTGACCTGAATATCAGCACTTTAGAAAAAGCGCCGCTACAAAGTATTCCTGTTAATTCGGTATTGGAAGAACGGCTGGCAATTGCTGATTTGTATTTAAATATAGATGATTTGGTGTCGGCAGAAAAGTATTTGGCGGAAGCTAAAGAAGTGGTAGACGAAGCGGTGAGTGCGGAAAAAAAAGCGGAAGTTTTCAAGAAATCTTCGGAGCTAAATTTTAAGAAAGGAGCGTATGAAATGGCACAGGCGGATTACCAAAAATACACCCTTGAAAAGGATAAAATCATCGAGGCCAAGGAGCAAGAATTAAATCAATTAATTGCCATTTTGCAAGGACAAAGTAAGATTGATTTGATTGAAAAAGATGTGGCTTATGAAGAAAAAGAGGCCGATTACCTCGAAGATCAATTGTTTACACAGCGAATAATTATTGGCTTATTGAGTCTATTATTATTAGCGGCATTGGCGGCATTTTATTTTATTTTGAAAAATGTGAAAGCACGACGGCAAGCCAATCAGTTGTTGCTATTAAAATCTTTAAGGACGCAAATGAACCCGCATTTTATTTTTAATGCGTTGAATTCGGTTAATAACTTCATTTCAAAAAATGATGAACGGTCGGCAAATAAATTTCTGACTGATTTTTCAAAATTGATGCGCCTTGTACTGAATCATTCGCAAAAAGATTTTATTGCCCTGGAAGAAGAATTGAATTTGATTGAGTTGTATTTAAAATTAGAACACCTGCGTTTTCGAGATAAGTTTGACTTTGATTTTAAAAAAGAGACTACCCTCTCAGCGGTCGATTTGCAAATTCCGCCAATGCTGATTCAGCCGTTTATTGAAAATGCCATTTGGCACGGACTGCGGTATAAAACTGAAAAAGGACAGTTAAATGTGAGTGTTCAAAAAGAAGGCAAAACCATTTTGGTCACAATAAAAGACAACGGTATTGGTCGCCAAAAATCACAAACTCTCAAAACTATTAATCAAAAAAATTATCAAAGCGAAGGTCTAAAAAACGTGGGCAAACGCCTTGAACTAATCAATCAAATCTACGGTAAAAATTATCAAATCAGCATCGCTGACGCCAATCCAACAGAAACCGAACCGGGCACCATCGTCCATCTAAAAATCCCCACTGACACATGAAAAATCTAACTGCACTCATCATCGACGATGAGCAAGACAGCCGGGAAACCCTCCGCAATTACGTCGGAAAATACTGCCCCAATGTGCGGATTCTCGCAGAATGCACCAATATTTTGGAAGCTCAAAAAGCCATTCCCATTCATCAGCCTGACTTCCTTTTTTTAGATATTGAAATGCCGTATGGCAACGCGTTTGACCTTTTGGATGGTTTGGAAGAAATTGATTTTGAAATTATTTTTGTGACCGCTTTCAGTCAATATGCCGTGCAAGCATTTAACCTAAGTGCGGCGCATTATTTGCAAAAACCCGTCGATATTGATGAATTGGTCGAAGCTGTTGGAAAAGTAAAAACGCGACTCGAAGCAGCCAACCAAATCAATCACTCTAAAATATTATTAGAAAATCTATCCGCACTCAATACGCAGCACCAAAAAGTGGTGTTGCCATTATTGGATGGATTTTTAGTGGTCAAGTTACAGGAGATTTTGTATTGTGAAGCACAAGATAATTTCACGTGCTTTTACATGACAGATGGAAAAAAGCATTTGATTTGTCGCAAATTAAAGTTTTATGAAAATACGTTTTCACAGCATGGATTTTGCCGTGTTCATCGGTCATTTATGATAAATTTAGAATTTGTGAAACGATATATTAAAGGAAAAGGAGGAACAGTAATTTTGGAAAATGGGAAAGAAGTGCCTGTGGCAAATGCAAGGAAAGCGTCGTTTTTGGAGCAACTTCAATAATTTTTTATTTCTGAACATCTGCACCTGGATATATTCAGCTTGCGTTATAGGACAGTAGACTTTAGTCCACAATGTATTGAAATTCAACTCAATGTGGACTGAAGTTCACCGTCCTGTAACCCAAGCAATTTTATCAAAGCATTAAGTGCTTCATGACACTTAAGTACTCCGACTTAATTGCCTAAACGTTTCTCTATCCGTTGCAAAAACGAATGAATGTGGTCATACCAATCTGAGAAGCCATCTCGCATCCAAATGGTTTGCATATATTTTCGCTGAAACACAGCATTTTGCGCCTGCAGTTCCAAAGAAGTAGCTGCATCAGTAACAATCGGGATAGCCTGCAACTCAATCGTCGTATAAAAAGATTTAGCGACAGTATTCATTGTTTGCACTAAGGGTTTGCGTTGTGATTCTGCTATGTGTTTATCAACAATATAATAAGCACGGTTCTCTAAAAAGCTAAAATTTAACCCTAACGGCCCACGATTAGCGACCACACAGGCAACAATCTTCTTAGTTTGGGCATCTCGAATTTTAAGAATTCTCCGACGACGCGATAACTTATATTTACGATAAAGCGCATCAATCTTATCCAGTTGAATATCCTCTTGGTCCAATTCTTCACCTCGCACAAAAACGTCTCCATATTGCGCTCGCACAAAAGTGATTAATTCTGCATCTTTACCCAAAACCTCTTCCACAAGAAATTTTTCCGAAGGTTCTTTCTTAATGTTTTTTAATGGTAAATGCAGATAATGAAACAATAAAAGGAATGATTTCTCATCCCCTAATTTAGCATAAATTGAGGCAAATACCCGGTAGGCATAGCGATTGTTGGGTCGAAACCAATTTTGG
The DNA here is from genome assembly GCA_964445895.1 of uncultured Saprospiraceae bacterium. Classification (GTDB taxonomy): domain Bacteria; phylum Bacteroidota; class Bacteroidia; order Chitinophagales; family Saprospiraceae; genus CAYUNA01. Next base: position 5,558 of record CAYUNA010000209.1, read on the forward strand.
CAGCAACGAATTTCTGAGTTATCATGATGAAATTGTGCTTTATCTTGCGCTGCCAGCAAAACTTTTAGCGACATCATTGGATTGCCAGATGATACTAAATGCTGTGCAAAAAAGCAGTAACTACTTTGTTTCCAAGCAGTTATAGACGCAAAATCTTTTGCTATGCGCTGCTTATCTGTTGTCAACATCCACAGCAACTGTTCTTCGCTATTGAGCAACGTTTCCCAGTTTTCTCTGATTTGTTGAAAATGAGGCTCAAGTAATGCCTTCTTTTCGGGATATAAAAACCCAATTTCTTCGTATTTTTCAAATAACCCTGAGAGGGTTTTACCATTTAGCCTTACGGGCAAGACTTTAGCCCGCTGTTGTCTATCCAGTGTAGTATTCATTTTTTGTTCTTAGTATTTGTTTGTAAAAAAAAGAAAGAGTTGCTGACCTTAAAACGTCAACCTGTTATTTCCATAGGCATACTGTATTTTTTAAGTTTTTTAAAATCAATTGAAATCCCTAAGCCATCTTCGTTCAAGCGTTCGGCTGTTCCTTTTTTAGAAAAAGTAAGTGGCGCTGTACCAATATCTTCTTCCATAAAAAATGGGGCATACGAACCTTCCAGATATTTCAATTCGTGAGTCTGTGCAAACAGACGGCCTGCGGAACTAAGAATTGCGGTTTCGCCAACATTACAGCCCAATTGACAGGCAATTCCGTTGGATTTGGCAAATTTGTGTATCGCCGATGCTGCTCGCAAACCACCTGATTTTGATATTTTTAAGTTAAATAAAAGCTTTTGAGGATTAATTTTATCAGCAAAATAATTCGCTTGTTTTAAAGTAAAAACGGTCTCATCTAATAATAAAGGTATTGCGACTTTTCGACTCAAGACTGGCAATCTATGTATCTCTTCCGCAATCAAGGGTTCTTCCACACAGCTAATATTGTATTGCTCCAATGCTTTGATTCGAGTCACTGCCTCCTTCATTTTCCACGCTCGATTGGCATCTACTCTAATGTCCACGTCCCAGCCCAAAATTTTGCGCGCCAATGCTATATTTTCTAAGTCATTCGGATAGCCAACTTTCATTTTTATATGCTGTAATTCCAGCTTCTTTACAAACATTAGCCACTTCATTAACTGATCAAGTGGCAAATATGGTAAGACCCCCGAGTACATCAAGGGATAACTTTTCTCTGAGCTTAAAAACTCAGCAATAGAGCAATTTTGTGCTTTCCCTAATGCATCTAATAGAGCGATTTCGATAGCTGAAACCAATGAAGGCATGGAATATTTGGCAGTTAAAAATTTGCACAAAATATCAATATCTCGCACCGTATTGATTGGTCGATTGATACAATAAATCAATGCCTCTTCGAAGGCAGCGACGACTTCAGGAAGCGATTCGCCCGTCACATATTCACGAGGTGCGCCTTCTCCATAGCCCACGCTACCCGTATCTGTATGTACTAGCACGACAACCGAACTAGAGGTCGCTCGATTTTTCAAGTGATGATTGATAGAAAAAGAAAAAGGTATCCTAACTGGATAAATGTTAATTTGTGTAATTTTCATTTAAAGGAGGATTTTGTGAAAACTTACAATAAAAAATAGCCGCAAATGATACCTATCGGATAATCACCGTAGATATAATTTGATAGTAAAAACCATTACATCAACTGTTAATTGATGCGAAAGCCTATAGTGTCCAGTAAATTTTGATACTTAATTTTTAAGTTGGTATA
>CAYUNA010000210.1:0-7257 GCA_964445895.1 uncultured Saprospiraceae bacterium
TTGGCACTTTAAAGTAATGATAGGTCTTTAGCTATTCTCTGTCCGACCGCACCACGAGAAATATTCTTAGAGAGGGAACAAAAACTGGATTTTTCATAAAAATCCAGTTTTTGTTCCCTCTAAAAAAAGAAATTAGTGGTGCGTGCGGACAGAAGATAGCTAAGGAACAAAACCAAATTCTAAAGTGCCAAAGTAGAATTAATAAATTTATCAAAACCAAAACGGAATCGTAATCGTTCGATAGACACTCCCGTCCTTTTTAACTTTCTCAATTCGCAAAATATTTTTACCCGATTTAAATTTTTCCGTCGGTAAATACGTCAATACGCCATCCTCCCCTTGATTTGGATGCTCGTAGTGTACCAATTCAGATGTATAAAGACTGTCATTTACATAAAATTGATGGTATTTTTGTGCACAATCTCGCCAACGTTCGCGTTTGTTCTTTCGATTTTCGCCATCGTTCAAATTTTCATTTTTCTGCCAAACACCACAAAGGCTATCCATTTGCACTTTTTCATTTCTAAAAACAGGGACAAATACCCTCAATAAATCATCACTGATTTTTTCGGAAGGAATGGTTGCGGAAAACAATTTTGTAGAACCATCTAAATTAGCATCATAATGTGTAGAAATCATCTTATCGACTCGATTATATTCTCTAAATACAGCGTCTTCATTTACCATTAGTATTAAATTGGAATTCACCATTTGCATGGTTGTCAAAATGCCCGCTGCGAAGAATACCCCAAACATGGTAAAGGTGAATTTTTTGATGCTGGAATTGGTAATAAACAGGAATGAAATTCGAGTAATCGGGTAGTAGAGAAAGTGGTAGTTAAATTTATTGAAACCCTGACTGATTTTAAAATACCAATTTTGTACTTTTTCATTTTGATGAAACCTTTTTAGATTTAAAAAATACATCAGGGCAGATACGGCAAAAATGAGCACCAATATGCCAATACCCAGAATTTCTAAAACCGTTTTGGAAACAAAGGACTCCAACAGTGTTTTTAATCCAAAAATAATCGCAATGTTGATATTAATGGTCAACATTATCATCATTAAAGAAGTCGCTATTCCAAACATCGCACTACACGCCTTTTCTAACCGTAAAATATCTTCGTGATTGTTCGGGAATTTTTCTTGTAACTTCTTCATAAATAAGGGCGAATATTGTTCGAAATCATAATTAATTCCCTTAGGAAATACATAATTTAAACCCAAAAGCCCTATCCAAACCGCTCTCATGACAAAATGCACGACAAAGCAGATAATTAAAAATGTACTTGCACAAAATAAATATATGAAAAACAGATACAGAAACATGTAGTTTTCTGGCTGAAAAAAGGTAATGCTCCAATTCGCTAAATACTCAATATAATCTGGAAATTGTAGTGCCCCATAAATCGCCAAACCTGAAATAATCAACTCTGCTTGCCAGCTTTCCTGTTCCAGTTTACGTAACCATTTTGGCTTTTTAGGCTGCTCTTTTTGTATCGATGGTTTATCTTCGTTTTGCATAATCTGGTGAATTTTTGGACAAAATATAAAAAGCCGCTACACCAATCAAGGTATAGCGGCTTTTTTTCGACCAATCGATAGGAATTGGCAATTAATAATGAGCAATGGGCAATGTGCAATGAGCAATTAGGGCTGCACAAAATTTTGTAAAATTTGATTTTCAAAGCATCAGCCCCCGACCCCCTAAAGGGCAATGCCGTTGAATTAAGCGCGGGTAGCGGATACCTTCAAGGTATCTGCTACCTAAAACGCAGCAAAAAGGTAGCAGATACCCTAAAGGTATCCGCTACCCGTGCCATCAAAATTCCTTAATTCAACGGTATTGCCCTTTAGGGGTCGGGGGTTGATAAATGGTAAACTGAGATTGCAAAACTTCGTACAGCCCTAATTGCCCATTGCCCATTGCTCTAGAAGTCTTCAAACAATTGACGGGCACGACGAGAGGCAAAATTTCGCTCGCGCGAGCCAGAGATATATTGTGCATCAGAAACTCGACCATAGTCATTTCGAGCATTGTCTTCCGTTGCAAAATCATACAGTTGGATTTCCCAACGTGGATTATTGGTTTCTCCTTTGGCGGTAGAATGTAGCAATTCAAACTGCCCCGTTGCCAGGGTTGGATTGTAAAAGAGAAACTTCACATTGCTCTGTTGCGTTTTTGGAAAATCATTATACGACCAGATTTCGTAAGGGGGCGCATCGGGTTCATCTTCTACAGTTATGACATCTGATGGTTTGCCATATTTCATAAAAATATATCCTCTGTCACTCTCAAATCCATAACCAAATCCTGAGGCATAAGTCTTATCAACAGCACGCGCAACCGCCATATATTCGTCGTATGGAGCTTGTGGATTATTGGGATTCATTTGAGCCCAATAACCGTAGAGATATTCCTGCATAGATTTTTTATTCTTACCCGCAATCAATGAATTGATATACTCGCCATCTTCGTAGCCCGCAATAGGGTAGAGTGCTTTCAGACTGTATCGTAAATCCTGGTCGGTCAAACTCGCCACAAATTCAGTATTAATGTCAGCATTTTGAGTCAATTCTTCCATTTTTTTATTCAAACGCGGATTGCTACGTTGAAAAAACAAGGATTTTTTACTCAACAACGCTTTGTTTCGGTCGCGAATTTCAACGATTAAATTATAATTGCCTGAGTCCAATTCCCGAATGTCCACACTCTGCAAAGCGACAACGACGGGAGCAGGTTTTTTGCGCTTGTGACCAATTAGTACGGTTTCTTTTTTGTCATTACCCAAGAGTTTTTCAATGATGTAAGACATCATAAAATCCTCACCAAGCTTCTGTTCCGTATTGTAAATTTCGTTGTAATAAGTCAGGTTTTCGGCATTTTTTCCATAGAAATTAAATGCAGCATTTTCCATGTATAAACCACTTTTGATAAAAGAATTACTTTCACCAGGTTTTGCTTGTCGATATTTTGAAACCAGCTGAATATCAGACTGTTGTACGCGTTCTTTGGAAAAATAAACTTTAAAATCAGCATCATAACTCACCTTATTTTCAGGCGCATGAACATCTTCAAAGCTTGCTTCCAAATTATAAGAACCATTCTTCAATTCATAGCGTTTTAAATCAATAAAATCCATTGCCCGGGCAGTCAGCGGGCTATTCAGACGGAAGCGGTCAAACTTAACGATTTCTTCCCCTTTTTTGAAAATCAACGTTACATCTACTGCCGCTTGCATTTGGGTCGTATCAATGGGGTGAAACTTGACCGACTTCCCCACGATATGCAAATGGATTTCCACAAAGTTGGCTTCTTGCCCCTTAAAAGTAGAATACGTCACACTCGCCCTTACGGCAAATAACCCTGAAGTGGAAATAATGCAACACAGAACAAGCAAAATAAATTTTTTCATTGTATCGGGAATTTTTTTCGTCAAAAATGAATTGTTCTGCAAATAATAAATTTTTTTCCAAACAACCATACTTTTGTTAAACCAGTTTTTCTTAAAAGTCAGGCTTCTGACGAAAAAGGTACTGGGATTTAGGTATTGCATACTCAGCGCTATATGCCCCGTATCCAAAACCTAAAAACCAATACCAAAAAAGAGCAACCATGTTAAAAAATTCTCTACAACTTTACATTGATTCTTTGAGTGGACTGTCGCGCCCTGTTTGGCTGCTGACTGCGGTGATGTTTATCAATCGAATGGGGTCGATGGTGCTGCCGTTTGTTACGATTTATATGACGAAAAGTTTGGGTTTTACCCTCAGCGAAACCGGCATTGTAATGACGTGTTATGGCGCGGGGTCTCTGGCTGGCGTGTTTATTGGCGGTAAACTGACGGATAAAATTGGTGCATGGATGATACAAGTTGTGAGTCTGTTTTTCACGGGTATCGGCTTTTTTATCTTACGAAATGTTACGACATTAGAAGGCTTTTGTATTCTATATTTCTTTCTTTGCCTTGTCGCTGATATGTTTCGACCAGCCAATATGGTCTCGATGGGCTTACTCGCTAAGCCTGAAAACCGTACGCGTTCCATGTCTTTGCTTCGACTTGCAATTAATTTGGGCTACGGGGCAGGTACCGCGATTGGTGGCTTTTTGGCACTTCATATTGGCTACGACGGTTTGTTTGTGGTCGATGGTACAACCTGTATTTTGGCAGGGGTATTTTTCATCGCCACTATTCCTTACAAACGTCGGACAAAGGAAGAAAAAGTCGCTGCGGTCGCTGAACAGAAAGCAGGTAAATCACCATATAAGGACAAAAATTTCTTGTTATTTAGTTTTATGGTCTTTCTGACGGCTGTAACTTTTATGCAGCTTTTTACCACGATTCCTGTATTTTTCAAAGATGTATTTTTAATGGATGAAGGACAGATTGGGATGGTGATGGCGGTCAATTGTTTTATCTTAGCAGGTATTGAAATGCCCATTATCCACCAATTAGAACTTAAACAATACTCAAAATTGAAAATGTGTGGCATCGGGACTTTCCTGATATTTTTAGCACACATGCCCTTCTTGCTGCCTGGTGCTGGTATGGCGTTGGTATGGGCGTATATTATCATCATCACTTTTGGAGAAATGATAAATTTCCCATTTGCCAGTGCCCATGCTTTGGATGCCTCTGACCCTGCAACGCGGGGTGCATATATGGGCGTTTACGGTATGGTATGGTCTTTAGCATTTATAGTCGCGCCGACCCTGGGCTTCAATTTGGCAGAACAATTTGGCTGGCGTGTAATGTGGATAATCGTCGCGTCTTTTGGTTTAGTCGGGAGTATTGGCTACTGGTTTTTAGCGGATAAAATCAAAAACGAGGAATTGCCATTGACTGAAAAAGCCGATGTTTTTGAACGTTCAAAACTATTAAAAGTCGCAAAAAAATAGTATTTAAATTAAGGTAGTATTATGAACCGAGGTAATGATTTAGTCGTCATTGCTTCGGTTTTTTTGTAAATTTGTTTTTAAAATAGGGATAAGGAACGCGAAATAAATAAAAGCCGATTCTTGACAGGATTTTTTGTCCATATTTTTTACTTTAAAACCCTGAAAATATCAACATTTATGCGGGTTTCAAAGCAAAAACTATGAACAAACGCTCACTATCAAGAATCTGCATTTATTTAATTCGTGTTCCTAAAAATCTAACCCAGTTCATTATGAGAAAAATAATCCTTTATTCTGCTTCCAGTCTCGACCAATTCATTGCCCGTAAAAACGGAGAGATAGATTGGTTATTCACTGACCCTGATTGTGATTATGGGTTTTTCACTTTTTTTGATAATATAGACACTACTCTGATGGGCAATAAAACCTATCAGCAAGTGCTGTCCTTCGATGTAGAATTTCCGTATAAAGGCAAAGATAATTACGTTTTGACTCGAAATAAAGACTTAAAAGCAGATGAAAATGTACGCTTCGTTAACGATAATATTGGTGAATTGGTCGCTGATTTAAAAAGTAAAAAAGGAAAAGACATTTGGCTAATTGGTGGAGGGGAAATCAATTCTTTGTTTTTAAAAAATGGCTGGATTGATGAAATTTGTTTGTCAGTTCATCCGATTTGGTTGGGCGAAGGATTGCCGCTTTTTCCGCAGTTTTTTGAACAACGAGATTTAAAATTAGAGCAAACGAAATCCTACGATACCGGGCTGGTACAATTGGTTTATTCTGTCATCAATAAAGCATGAGAAAGCCGCTCGAAAATACAGTTTTTGAAGAAAGTAATCTTTCCTTTTCTTTTGACAATCAATGGATTGTGCATAAATATGACGACCATCGTTTTTATCAGCAACTGGCAGGACGCAGCGTAAGTGGCATAGATTTTATCGGCATTTATCAAGAAAAAACGCTAGTGCTGATGGAGGTCAAAAACTACGTTGACCGCTATTTTAAAGATGACAAAAATCCTTCCGAAGACTTCTTATCTAATCAAGAAATTTACTTTAAAAAGATTTCCAAAAAATATGTGGATTCCTTGCGCGTAATAGAAGCAGTGCAGCGGGCATATCGGCGGAAGTGGTGGTTTCATTTGGCACAAAAAACGTTGTTTAAAGTCATAAAAAAAGAGCGATTCTTACATTGGGAGTTTGTGTTTTGGACAAAAGCGTGGGAATTGATGAAAGCGGGAGAGTTGCGGTTAATTTTATGGATAGAAATTGAAAAAGGGGAAGGGCAGATTTTTGAAATAAATGAGGAAGAATTGCCTGTTTTAGTAGAAATTATGAGTCAAAAGAATCAGTCTTTTAAAAGGAGTTTAAATGTTGAGTTTTTATGAAAAAAATGGATTAGTTGCTATTTCAAAATCTTACTTTTTTGGTTGTGCTACAGCCGTTGTTGGGCATAAAAAATAAGATTTTTCTCTCCTTTCGGAACTTTCTAACCCTCCAAAAACGTATTCTTTCCCGAATATTATACGGCATTAAAATACAAAACTGAAATGAGACATTTAGCATCAATTCAAAGAATTAAGAACCTTGAACCTATCGAAAACGCGGATGCGATTTTGAAAGCTACTGTATTGGGATGGCAGTTGGTGGTTCGGAAAGATGAATTTCAAATTGGCGACTTGTGCGTCTATATTGAGATTGATAGCGTATTGCCTGACCGGGTAGAATTTGAGTTTTTGCGTAAGCGAAGCAATCGGATTCGAACGATTCGGTTGCGTGGACAAATTTCGCAAGGAGTCTGTTTACCACTAACTATTTTGCCGGAAGGCACAGCGATTGAAGAAGGGACGGACGTGACCGAAACCTTGAACATTACGAAATACGAACCACCAATTCCAGCACAATTGGCAGGGACAATGAGAGGCAATTTCCCTTCATTTATTCCAAAAACGGACGAAACGCGTATCCAAATTTTGGGCAATTTATTGGAAAAATATGAAGGTGAAACCTGCTTTGTTACCGAAAAATTGGACGGTTCGAGTGTCACCTATTATTTAAAAGATGGTGAATTTGGCGTTTGTAGTCGAAACCTTGATTTGGAAGAATCTGCCGGCAATTCCTTTTGGAAAATCGCTCGTGAAATGGACGTTGAAAATAAGCTCAAAAGCTTAGGTGGCAATGTGGCGATTCAAGGCGAATTGATTGGCGAAGGTATCCAAAAAAACAAGTACAAATTGCGAGGACAAACCGTTCGTTTTTTCAATGTCTTTGATATTGACAACTACAAATACTTTGATTTTGCTGATTTTACAGCAACTTTGGAGCGATTAGAATTACCTGTTGTACCGATTT
>CAYUNA010000211.1:0-7248 GCA_964445895.1 uncultured Saprospiraceae bacterium
CTAAAGGACTATCCTCATTATGTTATATTTAATAAAACGCTTAAATGCCTAGTGCTTCGATTCCTAAGTAGTTGACAATTAAATTGAAAATTTTCGACCTCCAATAATGATAACGCAGGAGGGAACTTAAGGGATAAAACCACTTTTACAAATACTTTTGGCACCTCAATACTCATGAAAAACACCAAATAATTACGCAAAGCCTTATCCTTTTGCTTAAAATAAGATGCTTCCTCAATTTGTTATAATTAAAATATAACATTTTGCGGAGTCCTCAATTTGTTATAGTTCGGGAATTTATTTTTATAACTTCTTTTAAAAGATGCCTTCAAGAACCGAAGGTTATTTAGTTCGCGTTCCTTGTAATCTACTTCAAATTCTTCACACCATCAATACCTTTTAAATGAGTCAATTTGCTTAACTGACTTTTGGCTTCCTCAAATAACAGTTGGAATCGCTTATCTTTTGGCAGATTTGCACTTAAAAAATAAGCATTCAAATTTTGCAGATTAGACAGCACCACCAATTGTTCCATCGAAGAATGGTCACGAATATTGCCTTTTTTATCTGGATTTGCTATTCGCCATTCTTTCGCTGAAATTCCGTACAGTGCCATATTCAACAAATCTGCCTCACTCGCCATCGTAATTGCTTCTCGCTTCGTATTCCAATCCATCAGCGGAACTCGGTTTTCCCGCACAGCATCCGTGTGTAGTTGATAATTGATTTTCGCTAGTTCGCGACGAACATTCCACTTCAACCCTAAAGCCGTTGCTTCATCTGTCTTAAGTCGCTCAAACTCCTGAATTAAGTAAAGCTTAAATTTCGCCGATACCGCCGAACAAAATTCAAAAGCAATATCCTTCTGCGCATAAGTTCCGCCACCACGCCCCTGCTTGGCAATAATACCGATAGCATTCGTTGATTCTATCCAGCCTTTTGATGTCAAATAAAAACCAACATCCCCTACCCTCTTCCGAATTGCCTGGTATGCTGCGGTGTCAAAATTTTCATTGTACAAACATTCCCATTCATTCAGATAATTCAGTGTATTCGGACTTCGCAGCCAGTTAGACAAGATAATGTCCGTTCGCTTCCCCACTTGTTTGGCAATATCCGTCAATGAAATATAATCCTTTTTGTCTTGCTGAAACAAGCTGATTTCTGACCCTTCTACCTTTAATTTTGCTTTCGCCATTTGTTTTTTATTTAAAACCCATCAATTGATGGGTTTAGAGATTTTAAGGAAGTAAAACCGTTTTGCTCCCTTAAAAACTCACCAGTGTCTGTATCATAAGGCAATTTTTCTCGTTAAGAGGAAAATTAAATGCTAAAGACGGAGCAAAAACCATATTCTTTTAAGAAAGAATATGGTTTTTGCTCCGTCTAAAAAATAATATTTCGGAGTGCGTTCGGCCAGAAAACCTTTTGATGCATCCCTCAGTGAGTTTTTTGAAGCTCGAAAATCTTGCAATTGTCTCGCCCCTAACCTACCCTTCGAAAAATGACTTTTTACACAGTGTACTATCCATTTGACAAGATAATGGTCTGTCTAAAAATCCTTTCTGTCAAACTGATAGCTTGTTCAATACAAACTCCCTAAACCCTTTTTCATTAAAACCCATCAATTGATGGGTTTAATAACTTATTAGTAAGGAACGCAAACAAAAATCTATAATTCCTCTTTTGGTGGAATGACCAAGTCATCCAATAATCCCGGATATTTCTTTTTATATTTAAGAAGTGTCTCCACTATCATTTCATTGTAAATAGAAAAAACATTCTTCCGACTGATTCCAGCCAATATCTTCGGCACTTCTACCAAATTGGGATGTAATCGAATCGAAGTTGCCCGAGTGGGCTTTTTGTCCATATCTACTGGACGACCAGCTTTACCCGCTACTTTTTCTTTGACAGGTTTAGGCTTCACAGTTGAGGCGCTTTGCTTATTGGGCTTGGCTTTTTTCTTTATCGGTTGTTTTTCAATAGACTCCTCTGCCTTTTTTACAGGAGCCGCATTTGGAATAAATTGGTTGTTTTTTGCTTGTCGCAACTGCGCTAAATCTAATTTACGTGCCATATCTTTAAATGTTTACAAACAAAGTTAATTAATAGACTTTATGAATGAGGTTTGTGCGGCGTTTAAATCTCATTCAGCCTCATTCATAAAGTCTAATGAAATTAAAGTAATTTTTATAATACAAAAATTACTTTTTCGGAATAGGAATATCGAGCAACCCAGCAACTTCATTTATCCACTTGGTATAGTTTATTCCCTTATTGGAATGAACCGTACCATATAATGCATTACCCACGCCAACATCCTCATGCTCTACATACCGCCCGAGCATCTGCGTCATCGGAAATACTTCGTATCGTTCTTTCCAGTCCTCAAAAACATCCTTGACAAATGAAGTGCTTGAATGCCCTCTACGGTGCATGTTGCAAAACGGGATAACCTTGATTTCGTGGTCAAACTCCTGCAAAACGATATTTCGGATATTCAACATAAAATTTAGATAATCTTCACTTGACGGTACGTCCTTATTGGTTGGTGGAACGGGAATAAAAACAAAGTCCGCTTCAGGAGATACATTAGCCGTTTTTCCATCCGTATCCAAATGACCAGGTAAATCAATCAAAACCAAATCTGACTCCGATTTTACTTTTTCTAAAATTTTATCAAACTTCTTTCTTGCCACTCCCTTTATTTCTCCTGGAAACTGAATTACATCCCAATTGCAAGGCTCTCCATTCAGTCTGGAAGCTTCGTGTAAAATGCTAATCGTCTGCTGCTCATCCGTATCAATCACAGTAACTTTTAAATTAAACGGCGCCGATGAAAATGTTCCAGCCACTAATATAGTGCAAGTGCTCTTTCCTACTCCTCCTTTCTGGTTTCCAAAAATTATAGTTCTTGTCATTTTTGTATTTTAATTACTGTTAGAAATTAATAAAGCACAAGAAATAAAAATATTTTTAAAATTGCAAGTATTTTTAAAATTTAATTAAATTATTGTAGCTAACATAGTTTATATATTTTTTGTAATATAAAAAATATAATAATAAAATTTTCGCTGAATAGTGTTTTTTTGTAAAATTTTAAGAATGACAAAAAATTAATGAAATTTAAAAAAATAAAGTATTTTTTGTAATACAATTATTGTAAAGGCGTTTTTTAGGGTAGGAGTGCGTGTTTAAAGTATTTTTTGTAATACATGAATCTTTTATTTTGGATTTGAGTTGCTTTTTTAAACGTAATGCGTAAATAGTTGATTTTATCATAAAACAGGCTTAAATGGCTTATAAATCATTTAAAAAGAAAAAAATAGTCTTGTTTGATAAAAAGAAAATCAAAATTTGTCATTTCAACACAGTTTGGCTTAAAATAAATGAAGGAAATGGATTTTGAATCGCCTAAAAATGCTTGGGGCATTCCAGTTCCAAAATTACCGAAATATACATCCAGATAATTACCAAGCCGCAGGGTAGGGTAGGGGACTGGAATTTAATTAATTTTATTCACCGTTCCCTCACTATGTCCTACCGTATTCTAAAATCTTCCGACAATATAGCCTCATACTGAAAGTAATCTATTATATTTACTTTTTGAAAAACGTTTAAAAGGAGCTGACTTTCAAACATGTCACGCCTTATTTTTAAAACCAAAACCTTCCAATTATGCAAGCCCGAGAAAGAATCGTTAGACTCATTTTGAGAATTTTAAACAGTCCTTATATTCATTCCAAAAAGGACTTAGCCAAACATTTTGGGTTTCATGCAGATAGAATAAAAGAAGATATTGAAATTCTTAAAAATATCGGCTTACACGTTGAGCAACAAAAAAGTCAACCTTACGCTTACGCCATTTTACCTGAAAAGGGATTTAAAGAACTACAGTATTTGCAGCAATTGACGGATGCAGAAAAAGCAAAAATTAAAACAAGTTTGCAAAAAAATGCTGGTTCATCGAAGGAAGTAGATTATATTATGAATAAACTGTCGGGTCTTTATAATTTTCAAAAATTAGGACTTCGAGCATTGCGTCGTCCAGCGTTGAACAAAATTGACGATTTAGAAGCGGCTAAGAAGAACAAAAAGCAAGTGGTTTTAAAAAATTACAAAAGCAATAGTGGAAAAACCCGCGACCGATATTTAGAAGTTTTTTTGATTGATGCAGAGTTGGACACTATTCAGGCTTTTGATATTGATGAAGCAAACAATGCCGAAGAAGATGCAAATCGTCATTTTCGCTTGTCTCGAATCGAAAGGGTAGAAATTTTAGACACCCCTTGGAAGTTTAAAAAAGAACACAAGCCCAAGCTCACCGACGTTTTTCGAATTGCCAATCCTAACCAATTCTGGGTTCATTTAGAATTGAAAAATCAAGCCTATAATTTCCTCGCCGAGAACTATCCTAAAGCCATAAGTGAAATTCACCCTACCTCTAAGCAAGATACTTGGAGTTTTGAGACCGATGTGAACGTCAATTTCTATGGACTAACCAATTTTATTATGGCCCATTACGAACACATCAAAATCATCCAACCCATTGAATTACAGGAACATATCCGCTTAAAAGCAAAAGCTCTATTTGAAAAATTAGCATAAAAAAGTAGAAAATCGACCATTTTTAAAAAGGTAGGGTGGTATGTACTTATCCTTTGCTCGCATCTTTGCAGTAGAAAAAAAGCAACAAAACCGAACCGTTGTTTTTCATTTCTAACCGGTACCAATATTTTTTAAAACCGGGCAGAAAGTAAGCTTACTGTACACCCACCAAACCTTTTTACGATGAACGTAAAATCTAAAAAATCCATCAAGGATTTTAAGGGGCAAGCTATGCCCAAAGCACAACAACAGACCGTTAAAGGCGGCAATGGAATCGTTAACTCAACCGCAGATTTTATCATTATGGATGATATTATGGATTGTTGATTGAGCTTTTGCTAACAATGAAAATGCTCCGATTTGGCTTCGGCCTTATCGGAACATTTAAAGTTCTTTGACCTTCTCTGACAGCCAATCAAAAGAAATTAGTTGAGTTGTCGCATCATTTAAAAAATCAAATAGCTCTTTTTTAATCTTTGCACGGTGATGCAAGCGAGTATGTCGACCATTCGTCAATTTTCTAACGACTAAAATCATTGTATTGTACCTGTTTTTTGCGGCTTTTGATAGACTATGTTGTTGCTGAATGTACTTTTTGAGTTTAACTAATTCTGCAAGTAACACTGGTTTTAAATGCTCGTCTTTTTGGTAACGTTCATATAGATTCTTAAGGAAAAGATTACGGCTTCTAATTCGAAACCTGGGGTCTTTAAACTGAAACTTGTTGCGATTTAATTCGACTTTACCATATTTTTTTTGGTAAAAATAAATGGTGCATTGCATTAAATTTATAAAGTCTTCCCGAATCGTAGGATTGAAATAAGGAGCATACTTTGTGAGTATTTTTTGCGCCATCTTAGATTCATTAAACATGCAGGCGACAATCAAAAAATTGTTAAAAAGAGCAGATGACATTTCGTTGTCAAACAAAACCAAATCGTGTGCGAAAGCATATTGATACAAGTCAAATTGGGTTTGTAAAGCAAGTTCATTACCCTTGATTGTTGGTTCATTCAATAAATTTGCTGTAGTATAAAAAAGGATGCTTTGGTCTAAACGTTTGATTTGGGTCCTCTTTTTTTTGAAGATTTCAATAAATTCAATCAAATAGGGTAAATCTGGTTTTTGAATAAGGTGAACGATTGGCAAATACAGTGCAAAAAATGGCACATTCTCTTGATGTTTTTGAGCAAAATTCAGTGTTTGTTTTAGTTCTTCCTTATTGATTTCGGGCAAATTGGTAAAAACCTGTTTTCGACGGATTTGCTGACAAAACAATCTGATTTTTGTCCCATGATAAAAAAGTTCAAGATGATTTTCCATACCCGTAAGACTTTCTACAACTTCCTGATTTTTGAGCGTTTGGATATGATAAAATAATTGAGAATTAGTTTCAAACACCTTATACCAAGTATCAGGAATATTCAAAGAATCCGTTGCCAGACCATTTAAGGTAAGACGAGTTTGTTTAAAAAATCGCTGGTGCAAAAACCGTTTTTTGTAAGCTCGCAACAACAATTGCTGCCGCAAATAATCATCCGCTTCCAATTCCTGCTGAACCAACCAATTTTGCAGCAATGCCAACAATTCATGCAGCGCATAATTCAACTGTATTTTGGGTTGCGAATGATTGGAGAAAAACTTCGACAATACTTGATGGTCTGTTATTTTTTCAAAATGAGGATAGCTGTCCGCGATGAACACTAATAATGCTTTTATCTCTTTGGAAACTGCCGAAGATTGGGCGCAAAATGCCGTAAATTGTCTGATTTCAGTAGGGGAGAGGGTAGAGAACGTTTGTATAAATACTCTGTTTTTGAATAATTTATCTGGGTTTTTAGCCATTTTATATATTGTTAAATAATTGATTGTTAGTTATTTAAATAAATCGATTGGTAAAAGTACTTGAAAAGTTTGATAATTATAGAGCAAAATTATTTCATTCTTTTTTCTTTGAATTAACATAAGTGAAAAATATATAATATATATTGCATCATCAAAAGAGCATTAGCCTAAACAAATTAGCACTCTTTCAATAAACCAATTCCTTAAAATTATGCGAATTTACCTACATCTCACTCCCAACCGCGAAATCGTGCCCTTCAACTACCAGCAAAACCTGGTCGGTGCTTTTCACAAATGGTTGGGGGAAAATGAATTGCACGATGACATTAGTTTGTATTCGTTGTCGTGGTTGGGCAAGGGCATTCCTAAGAATGGAGGGCTAAATTTTCCTCATGGAACAACTTTTTTTATTAGTTCCCCTTTGCAGGACTTACATTTAAAAGCTGTTCAAGGCATCTTCAATGGTGCAGATATTCGATGGGGTATGCGTGTAGAAAGTGTGAATATGAAAATAACCCCTGATTTTGGGAGTAAACAGGTTTTTCTGGCGCAAAGTCCAATTTTAATTAAGCGGAAAACAGAAGGCGACCAACATTATCAATATTACTTTCCTTCGGATGCTGAATCCAACGGTTTTTTAACCGAAACACTCCATCGAAAATTGGAACGAGCAGGACTTTCCACGGATGTTTCGGTGGCCTTTGATTCGACGTATAAGAAAGACCATATCAAAAAAATAAAGTATCGAGGGTTGGATATTAAGGCGGCGATGTGTCCGGTGGTGGTGGAAGG
>CAYUNA010000212.1:0-3474 GCA_964445895.1 uncultured Saprospiraceae bacterium
GTTTTGTTCCTTAGCTATCTTCTGTCCGCACGCACCACTAATTTCTTTTTTTAGATGGAGCAAAAACTGGATTTTTTTATAAAAAATCCAGTTTTTGCTCCATCTGTAAGAATATTTCTCGTGGTGCGGGCGGACAGAGAATGGCTAAAGACCTATTATTATTTTAAAATGCCAAAGTAGAATTAAGTACCCGGACACAATTATTCTATGAATTTTAGAGCTAAGATTTTTGCGATAGTTTTTCCTTTAAAAATCGTTTAATAGCCTTAGCTATTGAATGATTTTTAAAGAGAAAATATCGTAAAAAGATAGCTATAAAAACGTAGAATAATTATGTCCGGGTACTTATTACCCGAACTACATCCGCTTCAACAACATCTTCCCAATTTCCGGGTCAGCCATTATCATTTTCAAACTCGCATTGTCCGAACTCACCAAATCCTGCGCCATTGTTAATCGCAAATCATTGGGAATAAAGTCAATTTTGATAAACTTTTTGATATTGTCCATCTGATTTTTATCAGGCTTTATTTTATTGATTGTCAAATAGTTAACCAGACGCGTACAAACCGTCGCTAAAATATCGACGCGTACTGTTTTTTGCAAGGCTACTTCTTTGAGATGATTCAATACCTGGCTATCAAAATTGGTCGCATTAACGATTTTTTCAGGAGCAATTAGTTTCCCTAAATTTTGTGAAACAAATGTAATAAACGCCGCCGCCGTATTGGCATCCAAACAAGAATCTGCCAACAATTTTACCAACGAATAATTACCTTTTAAATCATCAATATCGGCGATGGTTTCAAAAAACTGCACCAGTGTTCGGGGAGTTGTCCGCTCACCTGTAACGATTTCAGGATAAGTCAAAACGAAGTTGATACCGCGAGCATCCACATCGTTTTGCTCTGCCCATTTTGCCCATTCTTTCACTTCAAATTCCATCGAAATGTGCATCATCCGCGTCAACATCGCATCATCCATCGGCGTTACAGAGTAATCGCCACCATCAGGATTTGCCGTCAAAACAATCTGCCATTTTTCGGGTAATCGCCAACTGACCAATTCAAAATTTTGCAGTAGCTGCATGATACCTCGCAGAATCCGGTCATCCGCACGATTGACATCATCAATAAGTAGCACGCCAGGGCCTTCCTCAGTCGGCACCCATTCAGGAGCACGAAAAGTCGTTTTGCCAGCATCAATCGTTGGCATTCCAATGAGGTCCCCCATTTCTTCAAACTGCGCAGGAGCGATATAGGCGAATTTATAGCCCATCGTTTTAGCGGTAGCTTCCACGATTTCCGTCTTTCCAATGCCGTGTCGTCCCCAAATACAAACCGGGGTTTTCTTCTTGCCTTTTGCTTCGGCTTTCAGATTGGTTTCTAATACATGATGAACAAAGGAAATGACTTCATCTGCCTTCGTTTTTGTACCATAATATTGATAATTATGCGTTTGTTGAGCTTGTTTTGACATAATAGTATTTTTATTAAGAGCATTGGTAATTACAGCCGTAGTGCTGTTCCATAATTAACTTCTGTCCGCACGCACCACAGAGTTCTATTTTTTAGACGGAGCAAAAACTGGATTTTTCATAAAAATCCAGTTTTCGCTCCGTCTGAGAAAATATTTCTCGTGGTGCGGACGGATAGTTGATAGCAAAAGAACAAATAACATGACATTCGATAGAACTAAAATTAGTACGAACCTACAAATGACGCACGATGTCTTTTTGAGGGCAGATTAAGATTTTGCACCTGAACCTTTCTCTAAATTTACATTTAGCAACATATATTAACCAAATACAATCATTTAAATTCTTACATTTTAACCACCCGTCCAGGTAAATCATTCCACACCCCCTGCCCTTGCGGTAAACCACCACTCGATACCATCCAAAGCACTGGTTTTCGACTTTTCACAGTGGGCACGGCGGCGTAACCATCTGTAAAATAGACGATTGCGTCAGGCATATATTCTTCATTGGCGAATTGTAAAGGAGCATCAAAATGCGTTCCTCCGCGTCCCATAACAAACTTTGGTGTCACTCCACGGTAATAATATTTATTTTGAATAACGGTATCGCATTCCACTACCATAATCTCTGCACCTTGCCGCCAAATATGATACATTTCTCCAAAAAACTCTTCTAAATCAGGCATCGAAATACTCCCTGAAGTATCAATTGCTACCAATATCTTCTGTTTGTTGCGGACTTTCATACCCGGTGTTGTACCATAGCGTTTGGACGGTCGGCGAATGGTATTTTTAATGTAAGTTCGACTGGCATTAGCGGTAAATATTCGAAGAACGCGCCGCCAATTTAACCGAGGTTTTAACGAAATCACGAGATTATCCAGATAGGCTTTTAGACCTGCGGGCAATTTCCCAATGCCACGTGGACCGACTCGCTGAACGGTCGTTTCAATAACCCGATTCAAGGCTTCTTCTAAAATATCGCGCTCGGCTTGCGTCATTCTACCAATCTCCATACGCCACAAATCGTGCTGCGCCAGATTCTCATTATCGCCATTAATATAATTTTCTAAATTTTCAATTGAAGGCGTTTTTTCTTGCTCGTTTTCTGTTCCCAAACTGCTCATATAGCCGTTCCATGCGCCCAATAGCTTATCATAATAATAGCCAACTTCCCGATTGGTTTCTAATTTTAAATCATCAAATTGACTTAATAAGACGACTCCCTCTATCAACTGATGTGGTTCGATATATTGATTAACGACAATGTCGGCTGCGATATTAAAAATATCCTTATGGTCATATTTTTTAACCAGCAAAATATGCTTCAAAACGATGTGTAGAATCTCGTGCTTAATGACACCATACCGATATTCAGGCGTCACTAAAACGTCTTGCCAAAAACGTTCATTGACATACAACTTCGTCATCTGTGTCTCCGCTAACCCAACCGCGAGAGTAGGTACGCGTTCGGTCACTTCTTTGATAATTCCAGTAAAAAAATGCCCATAAAACGGCTCATCAAGAATGAGTCGTATTGTTGTTTTTGAAACTTCATCAAGTGTGTTTGGCATTTATATAAATCATTAATTGTTTTAAATGAGCTGCAAATATAATCAAATAATTTACTTAATAAAATTATGTCATTAATTTTATGACAAAAAACTAGAAAAGACAAAAAAAAATGGTGACTGAAATTAATCAGTCACCATTTTTTATCAAGGAAAATTATACTTATTAGTTCATTTTTTCCTTAGCTGCATCTACTGCATTTCCTGCTGCATTTTTAGCTGCACCCGCTGCATCTTTAGCCGCACCTGCTGCTGCATTTCCTGCGTCTTTTACTGCACCTGCTGCATCTTTAGCTGCACCTGCCGCTGCATTTCCTGCGTCTTTTGCTGCATCCATTGCACCACCCGCTGCACCTTTTGCTGCATCCATTGCACCACTTCCTGCATCTTTAGCTGCATCCATTGCACCGCCTGCTGCATTTTT